>CAYUGQ010000021.1:0-16865 GCA_964444305.1 uncultured Candidatus Sumerlaeota bacterium | reverse complement strand
TGGCATTCTCCTTGCCAATCGACGCTATTCGAATCCGAGTGAAAGCAAATCTCCAGTCGCTCTCCAAACCGCCCCTAGATGCCACACTTTTCTAAAATATTAATCTACGTCTTTCTCAGCGCATTCGCCCTTCTTCTATTTGTGCCAATGGTCTGGATGACCCTTGGCGCCTTTGCTCCTCAATCGGAATTGCAAAGCGCGGTCCCCTTGCGTGGGATGATCTCTGCTCTCGATGCCCAGACCCTAACCTCCTGGTCCCAATTAAGAAGCTGGGCCAGCGCTTACCTCACCCTGAACAACTTTTCCGACCCCGTTACCGGCGGCGGCCTGTTTGACGTCACCGCGATCACTGTGACAGAGTTTCGTGATGCCCCCGTCCACCGCTGGCTGTTTAATCTGCTCCCGCTGTCAGATCCCGAGCCCGGCGCCATGATCAAAGGTGGAAACTTGATTCTTTGGTTTGAAAACACCTTCGTCACATCCGCCATGGTCACTCTTCTCAGCGTAATCTTCAGCGCCATGGCGGGCTATGCCTTTGCCAAATTCAAGTTCCCCGGCCGCGAAATCCTTTTTTGGCTCATCATTGCCACCATCATGATTCCGGGGCAAGTCACCATCATTCCCCTCTTCCTGCTGGTCACACGCGGCATGGGACTTCAAGACAGCCTGTGGGCCATCATCCTGCCCCAAGTGGCCGCTCCGGTGGGGATTTTCCTGATGAGACAATACATCTCCGGCCTCCCTTCAGCCCTCGAAGAAGCCGCCCGCATAGACGGCTGTTCAGAACCGGGCATTTTCATGCGCGTCATCCTGCCCCTTTCAAAGCCCATTTTGGCCGTGTGGGCCATCTTCACCTTTATCGGCGCATGGAAATCCTTTTTGTGGCCCCTCGTCGTCACCAATGATCAAAGCCTTTATGTACTGGAAGTGGGCCTGAAAACTCTCCAGTTCAGCGCCGGCCCGCGCAACATCGGTGTCGTCATGGCGGCAGCTCTTCTCGCCAGTATTCCCATGATAATGATGTTTTTCGCATTTCAAAAATATCTCACCAAAGGCCTCACAGTAGGCGGAGTGAAAGGATAGCAAAAGCCGTAGCCGGATGGGCAGATCGCCCCTGGTCAGGCTGATGCAAAAACGTGGATGGAAGACCGAAACAAAAAATCATCGACCGATAAAACCGACGGGACTCCGTCGCACTCAGCGTTCAACCGACGCCCCCCTGCGCGCCCATCCCCGGACGAGCCTTCGACAGATAAGCCCATTCCATCTCAGCCCCGTAGCTTCTCTCCCGTCCGGCCCCAGCGCCCCGCGCCCGGAAGAAGAAATCTGGCCGTGCCTCCCGCCGATACCCCCCCAGAAAAACCGGCAGTTCAAAAACAGCCGGAACCGGATCAGGCCGAGCAAAAACCTCCGACCCCTGCGCCAGAGAAACCTGCTGCGGACAGTCCCCTTAAGAAACCTGAGCCCGCCAAGCCCGCCCCTTCCACACCGTCGGAACCAGCTTCCGCCCCCGCCGACGACGCACCAAAACCGGCCGCCGACAAATTTACGAAATCCGACGAGCCAGCGTCAGCCGCTGCCGCTCCTTCAGACACAGCCCCACGCCTGAAAACCACCCCCGCCGCGACTCCCAGCAGTGGTGCCGGCGGCGATACCATCCGCCTGCGTGTTTCCCCCCGTCCCCAGGCCCGCACGCTTAACACCGCCCCCGGGCGAGGCGTGCGCCGTCGTCTGCCGGACATACGCCAGGGACGCAGCAAAGCCGCCGCGTCCGGCCATTACGGACCCTTCTCTCTGTTTTTCGGATTCATCTGGCTCACCTTTAAAATGATTTTCTTCACCGGCCTGGTCCTCGGTCTGGGCGCCCTCATCGGCTTCATGGTGATGACGGAATACATCAAAAAACCCGAAGTGACCGTCCCGGATGTCACCGGCATGAAGATCGAGGAAGCCTTCGAAGAACTGAGCGCCAAGCGCCTCGGCGTCATCAAGCGCGGCACCGAAAGCAGTGGACTTGTGGCTCCCGGCGAAATCATTTCTCAACAGCCCCCCGCCGGTGCAAAAGCCAAGGTTGAGACTGACGTCGGTGTCGTCATCAGCAGCGGCCGCGCCCAGTTTGTCGTTCCCTCTGTCGTCAATGAAACCCGCGAAAATGCCATCAACAAAATCCGCGGGGCCAGGCTTGAACTGGGCAATGTGCTCACCATCGAAGATAACAATGTCCCCCGCGGCAACGTCATCAGCCAAAGTCCCATCGGCAACACCGGCGTGGATGACCCGGTTAAAGTTGATCTCATGATCAGCGCCGGTCCGCCCGGCAGATCCCTCACCATGCCCAGCCTCACCGGCCGCACCGTCCTGGAAGCGCGGGCAGCCCTGAGAGCCGTCGGCGTGGAAGACGTCGTCACCGAACCAGACGACGCCCCGTCTGACGCCGTTGTCACCGGGCACGATCCTCTCGTAGGGAAAACAGTATTTCAAACCGACAGAGTTACTCTTATCACGGAAGATTAACCCGGGAGCAACCATTGCCATTATTAATGTCAGCCGATCAAAATCAGCGCCAGACCCCAGCAGTCACCATCCTGCTTGGGCACCTCATGGTCTTGTGCTTCCTGCTGATACCCCTGCCTGCCGCCGCCAACCCGGTCACGGCAGATTGGCCCCATGCCATGACGGCTGACCCAAACTCTGTCCCGCGCGGAGACGACCAACACCCCCGGGAGATGGTCTTCCTCCTCCATGGCATCGCCAAAGGCAAATTTGACATGGCTCCCCTGGCCCGCCGTCTGCGCCAGGAAGGCTACGTCGTGGTCAACTGGGATTATCCATCCACTCAACACAACATCTGCGATCTGGCTGACCAGCTCGCAGAAGAAATCCGGCGGTTTCCCGATTACAAAATCAACTTCGTCACCCATTCCATGGGCGGCATAGTCGTCCGTACATTTTTCACCCAACATCCCGATCTGATCAACAGCGGTCGCCTGGTCATGATTGCCCCCCCAAACCAGGGCGCGGAGCTCGCCGAGGTTCTGGGCGGCTGGGGAATTTACCAGTATGTCCTGGGACCCGCGGGGCAGGAACTGAAGCCGGGCGACGCCGGAGCCTGCGCCGGGGCCGGGATTCCTCCGGTGGAGTTTGGCATTATTGCAGGCGGAACCGGCACGCGACTTGGTATCAACCCCTTGCTGGCGGGAGACAATGACGGTACGGTCACTGTCGAAAGCACCCGCCTGGACGGGGCGCAGGATTTCGCCGTCGTACCTTACCCCCATCCCGTCATCCAGATGATGCCCAGAACCGCCGACCTCGCCATTAACTTCCTGAGGCAGGGCAAGTTCTAGTTAGTTATCTGACCATAGTATCTTAAAGAATTTTGACCAGCAGGATAACCCATCAATATGAAGATTGCCCTTTGTCAGATCAGTCCAGTTTCCGGAAATGTCGCCTACAACCTGGAGCGCATCACTGAGCAACTTCAACGCTGCGCCAACGATGGTGCCCACCTGGCCATCTTTCCAGAGCTCGCCATACCCGGCTATCCCCCGCAGGATCTCCTGGAATATTCCGAGTTCTGCGCCCAGTGTGATCATGCCCTGCTTGAGATTAAAGATCTCTGCGAAAAACTCTCCATCAGTGCCATCGTTGGAAGCATCGCAGCAAACATCTTTGGCGGAAAAAAGGCCCTGTGTAATGCAGCCATCTATCTTTCCACGGACGGCGCCGCCCCGCTCATCATATACAAAAAACTCCTGCCAACCTATGATGTCTTCGACGAGCACCGCTACTTCCAGGAAGGCCCATACGACGCCGCACCGCTGATTCACATTACCCCACCCGGCGAAGACCCCATCGCCATCGGCGTCACAATTTGCGAAGATCTCTGGAATGACCAGGAGTTCTGGAAAAGCGAACGCCTTTATCCGGTGGATCCCGTGGACGTTCTGATTGACGCTGGAGCCCAGGTTCTCGTCAATATCAGTTCATCCCCTTACACTCAAGGCAAGCCCGTGCGCCGTCTGGATATGGTTCGCCACATCGCCCGCCGACGCCGCATGCCTGTGATCATGGTGAACCAGGTGGGAGGTAATGATGACATAATTTTTGACGGCGGTTCTTGTGTCGCCCTGCCCGATGCCACCCTGTCAGCCGCCGCCGGATGGTTCGTCGAAAAGACAGTCTATTGGACCACCTCCAACCGCAAGGCTGCGCCCGATCTCGCCAGCCTTCTGCCCGTCATTGAAAACAACACCCGAAGCATCCTCGAAGCCCTTACCCTGGGCCTGCGGGATTATATGGCACGAACCGGCTTTACCCAGGCCCTCATCGGCAACAGCGGTGGAATCGACAGCGCCGTCGTCATTGCTATCGCCGCTTATACTCTCGGCCCGGAAAACGTACTCAGCGTAACTATGCCTAGCCAGTACACCAGCCCCGGCACTCACAGCGACGCTAACGTTCTGGCGGAAAAGCTCGGAATTCAACATCTCGAAATTCCCATCGAACACCCCCACACGACGTTCCGTGATCTCCTCGCCGGTCCCGATTCCGAACTGGTCGCCAAGCTTTTCGAGGGTGATCCCTCCCGTATGAATTCTATCGCCGAAGAAAACATACAGGCACGGATTCGCTCCAACATCCTCATGTATATCAGCAACGCTATCGCTTCACCCGCCACTATCTTGCTGACCACTGGCAACAAAAGCGAGCTGGCTGTGGGCTATTGCACCCTCTATGGCGATATGAGCGGAGGCTTGGCCATCCTGTCAGACGTACCCAAGATGACAGTCTATCGCCTTGCAAACCTGCTGAATGAAGTCATGGACGGTCCCATCCCCCAGTCTATTATCGACCGGGCCCCATCAGCTGAGCTGGCCCCAGGCCAGCAAGACCAGGATAGCTTGCCCCCCTATCCCGTGCTGGATGAAATCGTGCGGCTATACGTGGAAGATCAGCGCGGACCGGAAGAAATTATTGCCACCGGCATCGCCGACGAAGAAGTGGTCCGCCGGACTGTCCGCATGATCCAGATCGCCGAATACAAACGCGCCCAAGCCGCCCCCGGCCTCAAAGTTACAAGCAAAGCCTTTGGCCGGGGCCGACGCCTCCCCATAGCACGACGAAGCCCGAAGAGGTAATCCTCTCCGGGCTCCAGATCAGCATTAATTTTTGTCAAACTGCGGCACGGATATTAACCGCCGTGATCATCATTCGACTTGCTGCGCGATGATCCACGGGCCAGCTCGGTTTGTTTGGAAGAAGGCGCAGCCTTGCCCCGCGTCGAAACCTTACCGCCCTTATTAACCGTGATGGAAATGGCCTTGCCCGATGCAGCGGCTTTGGCAGCACTGCCCGAACCTGACCGGGAATCCGTCACAACCACCCGGGAGCGGGCTTTAGACGTGCCGGCACCCGCCGTTTTGTCAGAACTGGAAGGGCCAGCTTTCGCAGATTGCGCGGCCACTTCAGCTTTCGGCTTACTGTCAGATGCCGCAGTGCTTTCAGACTTTGCCGGGCCGCCAGACTTCGGTGCCGATTCTGTTTTGGAATTAGATTCAGACTTCGCAGCCACTTCCTTTGAAGAGTCAGACTTATCGTCTGCCTTCGTCTTGTCAGAATCGCTAGCGCCGCCCTTAGCTTCCTTGGGCTCTGCTGCTTTAGCCGTTCCTGTGACCCTCGAAGCGTCAGCAACCGTCTTGCCACCACCGACATCCGACGTCACCGCTGAAGCGATGGCCGCTTCATCAGCCGATGCCAGTTCGATATCACCCGAACGAGGCGTCGTCGTGTCTGACTTGGCAATAATCCGTGGCGATTTCCGATCCGGCACACCACGATCCGCGTCACGCACCAGAACCGAAGGGGCATCCGGATGACGCTCAAAGGCCGCAAAGTGGCGAGGCAGAAAGTCATATCGCAGCCAGGCTAGATAAGCACAGGCCACCTCGATGTTCTTTTCCGGCTCAAAAACGTCCGTGTGGTAATTCCAGTTAAAATTGTATTTCTTCTCGATGTCTTTCCATACAACAGGCATTACCTGAAGCAAGCCGCGGGCACCCGCATGAGACACCGTATCGTTTCGGAAATTAGACTCCGTCTTCATAACAGCCCGGATCAATTGAGGCTCCAGACCGTATTTCGCCGCCGCCTTCTCAATGTACTCGTCATATTCCGAAGAAAGATCTTCCTCGTAATACTTCAGTACCCGGGGCACATAGTTCCGCGTCTCTCTGAAAGGAACCTCACCCTTATATTTAAGGGTGGCATACGGTCCGGCGTTATAACACTGCAACCAAAGGCGAATCTCTTCGTAATTCATAGGCTGTGGAGTAAATGCCTCGCCTTCACCTGACGAAACTTCCGCCGTCAGTTCCACGGCTGTGGTCGCCAAATCTTTTACCTTCTGGGCCGAGTCGACCGCGCTGGCCACGACCGTCGGGTTCGCTTCCACATTAAAGAGACGGCCAAAATCCCAGCGCCCGGTCAGATCCGGTGCCGCTGCGGGAATCCTCTTTTCGCTTTTCCCCTGATCGTCCTGATCAATATCTGCACTCGCAGGCGCAGCTTTAGCCTTAGGGGGCATCAGCAGGGCCAATGCCATTTGGAACCCTATTCCTTTTCGGCTTTTTCTCATACGTTTCCGCCAATTCGTCATAGGCTCTTCCCGGCGGGACTCAGGGCCGCCGACCCTTTCAATAGTAAACACAGAGATAGGACACACCTAAATTGCATATCTCTTCCCACTTTTTTAAAAAGCAAGGGCTGGGCCACCAAGTCCGTTAATGCCCTAAATCCTTAATTTTCAGCACAGAACAAATGATCTGCTCAACCTGAAAAAGATGCATTTTTAGGCGAAATCGTGCCACTTTGACGCACTAAAAAACGCCTTTCCCTACAGCTTTTCAGCGATTCAATAAGTGCCCTGTCAATAACAAATTAACAAAAAACGCATTTCATCCGGAAGCCAAAGACCTCATAACCGTTACCAATCCGATACTAAAGAAAAACCGCGCCACCTCGAAGAGGAAAGCGCGGTTTTAAAATTCTTAACGATTTGTGCCAAGGATATCAGGCGCCCTCGACTACTCCTCTTCGTCGACACCATCCAGGGAAACACCCTCATCGCTCAGGCCAAGAAAATCCATTTCGGCATGATCAGATTCCTCAGACCCGACATAGGCCTCAGCACCCATAATCCGTTCCGTAACCACCAGCTTATCCTGCAAAAACTCTTCCCGGGCGATATACACAGGATCACGGTTACCATCAGCCGGCAGCGCCTGCGGACGCTCGCCAAGCTGCAACTGCCGCACACGCTTCGCAATCGCATTTATCGTGAAATAGACCTGGCGATGATCCCGGATGAGATCAGAGGGCTTTTCATCAAAAAATTCCAGATTCGAAATTCCAGTATTCATAAACCTGCCTAACATGCGTTTCTAGGGGCTATCCCCGCAAGAGACCGTTTTACACGCAGACTTTCCAATTCTTCAATCCAACCAAAACGCATCCGCGTCCGCCAGTGCCAGCTCTCAATCTTCCCATCGAATTATCTTGACCTGACTCCGCCGCAATAACATTTCTACAACCCTAAATTAAATGGAGTAATGCCCACATGCTTCGCATTTGCACAGGTACCTCCCTGGCCCTCGCGCTGACACTCTTCCCCGTTCAGCCCGCCTTCAGTCAGGCAGCCACCGTTGATTTTAAACTCCACCCCGTCGATCCCCTCATTAAAGTTTTCCGCAATTCCAACGTCACGCCGGATCAGTCGGCAAACATGGAATCCGCTCGCGGCGAACACGCTTCGTTCCAGCTTGTCGTCCCCGCCCTGCCCGTCGATGCCTTTGATCTCCGGTGTGAAGTGACCACGTTCACCCTCGCCGGCGGCGACGCCACCCTGCCCGCCCCCCGTGTGCGTTATGTGGGCTATGTAGGTGCCAGCGTCACTATGAAGGAACCTCCCCACGATCAACTTCGCGCTGCCCCGACCATGTTCCCCGATCCCCTGCTGGAAGATGAATCCATCGACGTCATCGCCCGCAACAACCAGCCCTGCTGGGTCACTCTCCCCATCCCCGTCGATGCCCAGCCCGGCGATTACCAGGCCACATCCACCGTCTACGCGAAGATTTTCGGCAAAGAAACCAGTGCCACCCTGCCCCTTTCCGTTAAAGTCTATCCCGCGACCATCGAAAAGACCCGCCTCGAAATCGTAAACTGGTTCCAGCTATGGCATCGCGGCGATCAGCCAATCGCAGAGCAGTTCTCCGAAGAGTGGTGGGATATCCTCAAGCTTTACATCGACGACATGGTGGCCCACCGCCAAAATATGGCCCGCGTCGAAACCCTCTGGATCGTAAAATACCAGCATGACGACCAAGGCAAGCTGGTCTTCGATTTCTCCGATTTCGACCGCTGGGTTCAGACCCTGCTCGATGCCGGCATTGAACGCATCGAAAGCCTTCAATTCGCCTGGCGCAGCGGCACTTGGGACGAACCCTTCCACGTGGAAACCCACAAACCAGGAGAAACCCGCTACCAGGGCGGACGCGTCTTTAAAGGAACCCAGGTCCCCGCCGACAGCCCCGAAGCCGAAGAGTTCTATTCCCAGTGGTTCCCCGCTTTCACGGCCCACCTGAAAGAAAAGGGTTGGCTCGACAAATTCGTGCAGCACGTCGGTGACGAACCCGTCGCCGCCAACGCCGAAAGTTACATTGCCGCTGCCAACCTCGTCCGAAAATACGCCCCCGAGCTCCCCATCATGGAAGCCTGTCTCGCCGAAAACATGGTCGGAAGCATCGACATCTGGGTGCCCACCCTGAAAAACCTCCACCTGAAATGGGATTTCTTCCAGGAGCGCCGCGCCGCTGGCGAGGATCTCTGGTTCTACACCTGCGTAACCCCCCAGGGCGAATACGCAAACCGCTTTCTCGATCAACCGCTGATGAAGACCCGCCTCATGCACTGGATCAATTACCGGTACGACATCGGAGGCTATCTCCACTGGGGCTATAACTTCTGGCGCCCCCATCCCTGGGAGGATGCCGGTGACCCCAAAGGTCTTCCCGCCGGCGACACCCATATCGTATATCCCGCCAAAGACGGCAACGGCATTATAGGATCCATCCGCTGGGAGGCCATGCGCGACGGCATCGAAGATCATGAACTCCTGAGCCAGCTCGGAGAAAAAAATCCCGAAGCCGCCATAAACCTCGCCCGCCGCCACATTGTGGATTTCGATAAATACGTGACCGACGTCCGAGTGTTCCGCCAGAGCCGTTCAGAACTCCTCAAAGCCCTGAGCGAAACCACCGAATAGCCACAAAGCAAACGAGAGCCGCCCATCAGACGGCGCCCACAGCAAATAAGACCCCGGAAGCTGACCATTAAGACAAGGCCAGCTTCCGGGGAATTTTTTTGCTTACACGCCGACATCCAGAAGCCGGTGCCGCAAATTAGTTTCGGGAGAAGAAGTTCCGGACACCGCCCAAAAGACCACGCCGCGGTTCTGCAGGCGGCTGACTCGGTGCCGCGCCTTCAAAGCCAGGAGGAATAGACCCCATATCGCTCGGCTGAGAAGGTGCCGCCGCCTGCGCCGCCGCTGCCTGCCCGGTCTGGCGGTTATTATCCACCCGCGTCTTCGTCACCTGCCAGCCATTGCTCTCCGTGTGCGTCTGAGCAGAAGGCTGCGGAGCTGCCACAGGCCCACCCTGAGGCGGCGTCATCATACCCGGCGGAACCGACCCCATCTGCATCATCTGGTCCTGCGTAAGGGCCATGCTGTTATCATAATTCACCACCGCCTGATTCGGCACCTGCATGTTATCCTGCACCTGGTGCGCCATGATCCCCCCAGGCTGCACCGCCGGAGCCGGTTGTCCTCCAGCCATAGTCTGCACGCTCCCCGGCGCATAAAGTAGCTGAGTCTGCTGACCCGGCTGATGCATAACCGTAGACGGCGCCGACGACTGCATCATCTCCGTGCCGCCCGTATAAACTTCGCCCCGCTCCTCCGACGCACGCCGGGCGTTCGCCTGACCCAAAAGCTCCTGGGCCACAAATTTCTTCTGCTCCTCGGTTTCAGTCTCGATCCCTCCACTTGCAACAGGTGCAGCAGCCACCGCCGAAGGCGATGGCGCAACCGGCGATTCCGCCGTGGCCTGCACCGGCTCCTCCGGCACCACAGCCTCCGGCTCAAGCGATGCAGCAAGTGAAGACCCCACCCGCGTCGGCACGACAGGCGTCCCTTTACGTTCCACCCGGGCGACAGCCGTCTCAGCGCGATCCCCCGATTTCACCGGAGCAATCTCTCCCGCCTCAAGCTTCTCCATCACCGCCGCAAACGTATCATCGCGAACAGGCTTCTTCAGCTCGGCAATCACATTAACCTTCGCCTCATCAAACTCCTTCGCAGCTTCGCGAACCGAAGTCAGCCGATAAATCCGGTAGCCATCCGGCTCTTCAATAACATCCGTCACATCGCCCGGCTCCAGACCCTCCAAAGCCTTGTCGCGACGAGAATCTTTGTTTTTCGCAGGGTCAATCCAACCCAGATCACCCCCACGCTTGGACGTCGGCGCTTCGCTTACCTGACTGGCCAACAGGCCAAAGTCCGTTCCCGTTGCCGCCTGACGTTGCAAGCGCCCCATTTCCCGGGCCACACGCTCCACCCGCTCATCACTGCTCGGTTTCGCCTTAAAAATCTCCTGAAGCCGAATCTTCCGGGGCGAAGCAAACTTCGACGGAGACTTGTCATACGCCGTGCGGATGGCGTCCTCCTCAACCTCTCCCTCAAAATCCCGCTCAACCAGCTTTTCGCTCAGGGCAATATTTTCCAGATGGGCACGAATCACCCCTGCCGGCAGCCCCTCCTCTTCCATGGCAACCTGCCACGCAGCCGGTTCAAATCCGGGCCGCAGCGACGCATAATGTTCAATCTCGGAAATCCCGACAGACAGGCCTTCCATTCGGGCCAGCTCCGCAGCCGCTACGATTTTCTTCCACTGCTCCGCCACCTTCTCCGCTTCCTTCTCTTCATCAGCCTTGGCCAGCTTCTTGTCATTCAGGCTAAGCTCACCCCGCGCAAACCGCACGGCGGCGTCCTTGGTCAGAACATGCTCATTAACCTGCGCCAAAACCTCCGGATCCGGCTTGCGCTCCGCCGCAACCCCCTGATCACTCACAGCCGTAGCCGCAGCCACCGCCGCATCCGTATCAGAAACCGCGCTCTCGTCATCCGCAACAGCCTGTGAAATGGCAAACGCCTGACTGCTTGCATCATCTGCAAAACCGTCAGGCGTCTCGGCGGCATCTGATCGCCTGCCGTCAGCATCTTGAATTAATGGAGGCGGAAGTGTCGGCGCGGGAGGAAGTTGAAACTGCGGCGCCGCCGCAGGCGTCGAGCCGGGAGGAAATAACAACGGTTTCTCCGCACTTCCCGGCAAAGCACTGGCCGGACTGCTCTGCAACGAAGGCAACGTGGCTCCTCCGGCAGAAACAGGAGTATTACTAAATCCGGCAGGCGGCTGAACCCCGGTCTCAATACTCCGCGCACCCACCATCATCCCCTGTTGGGATTCAGACTGACTGCGGTGGACACCCATTAAGTTACCCGTATTGGTCAACCCGCCCGGTGCCGTGGCATAAGGATTTGCTCCGCCAAGTCCGGATAAAGTCTGAAGACCGCCCGGCGCCGATTCATGCGTGTTTGATTGAAGAGGAAGATAAGCCCGCGATGCAGCCGTAGGTGCAGCCGTTGCCGGCGCGGCAGTAGCCGGCGTCGCAATCCCTTCCGGCAAAGCCATTCCAGGAACCGCATTAGCGCTTTCAGCCTGCGCCTGTATCCCCGACCGGCCAAGAAGCGCCCGCGAGATTTCTTCGGGTGTTCTTCCTGCCATCGGATTGGCCGTTGCCTGCGGCGTAACCGTCGCCGGCACAGGCTGAGCATGACCCGCCAGGTGCGTGGCAATCGGCAGATCAGCCAGAATCGCCTCCACCTGCGAAACCGGGGCTGGCGGCTCAGTCACCGGCGTGGGCGTAGGCGCAGAAGGATCCCATCCGCCCTCTTTTGTCCCTTCCGGCGCAGCCGCGCTGGTCTGAACAGGGGTTTCATAGAAATTATCATAATCGTTTCGCGGAGCACGGTCCACAAAGACCACGGCCACAATCACGCAGATCAAAAATGAAAAGACAAACAGGGCTGTCGTGAACGAAACTTTAAATTTACCCATTTTACCCCAACTAACTCTTGGTTCTGCAACCGACGCGTGTGCCCAGAGGAAATACTTGCAGTATCAAGGGAATGCTCCTGATGAGAGCGGTTTGTTCAAGACAAATTTAACGGCACAAATGCCGATCTCCGCCCATCCCGAACATCGCCCGGAGAACCCAAAACCTCACCCCAAAAAAAAGAGGGGTACAGGAACGGCACGACCCTGTACCCCGGAGTTAATATCAGCACAAAAGCTTATCTTACGCGAGAAGAAGCCGCATAAGCGGGTTCAAGCAGAAGCTTCCGTGGTTTCTTTGTTCTCTTTTTTGGTGCTGTAGCGCTGACGGAACTTCTCAACGCGGCCAGCCGTATCAATAAAGCGCTGTTTGCCCGTGAAGAACGGGTGGCAGTTTGCGCAAATCTCCAGACGCTGCTCTGGCTTGGTGCTACGAACGTTATAAACGGCACCACACGCACACGAAATCGTGGTGAGCTGGTACTCCGGATGAATATCCTGTTTCATTTCACGGCTCCTTTTGTCTGCCGGCGCTGGATTTACGGCGCACCTCGCGCGAAATCTCCCGTACGGCAGAACTTTGCAACGTGGAAGCTACCGCCAGGTGACTATGGTATTTTGGCCCCGGCGAAAAAAACCGCCCGCCCCCCCCTCAACCTATCCCGTCCAGCTCCGCAGTCGTAATATCCCCATACGCCTTCAGGATCGTCCGGGTAACTTCGCCCGCCTTGCCATTGCTGATAATTCTATCATCCACTCGAGTGACCGGCATCACATCCAGCGTCGTGCTGGAGATGAAAATCTCGTCCGCACTGACAAACTCCTCCACCGGCACCGGACGTTCCAACACCTTAATCCCCGCCCGCTCTGCCGCCCGCAAAACAGCCTCTCGCGTGATTCCACTCAAGATAAAACCGTTTTCCGGATGAGTCAGCAGCACCCCGTCTTTCACACAAAACATATTCGTCGAGGCCCCCTCAGTCACATTGCCATTTCGCACCAGCATTGCCTCAAACGCTCCCGCGTCCACCGCCGCCTGCTTTGCCCAG
This sequence comes from uncultured Candidatus Sumerlaeota bacterium, assembly GCA_964444305.1. Taxonomy (GTDB): domain Bacteria; phylum Sumerlaeota; class Sumerlaeia; order Sumerlaeales; family Sumerlaeaceae; genus JAKFFN01. Next base: position 3,583 of record CAYUGQ010000021.1, on the reverse strand, counting down.
ATCGCCGGCAAAAGACAAACCGTTTTGATCTGACACTTGGCCCACCGCTCATCTTCCTGCGTAGAAAGCGCCACCCCCGTCTCTCTCAAGCCGTCATCATACAACGGAGCTTTTCGGAAATAGGCCACCGATGTCGGACTGACAGCATCCTGCGGGAAAAGATGCGCCCGCGGGAAATCCCCCCGAGTCACCTGCTGATAAAGCACATATCTTTCCGTCTGGTCATGAGGCAGATCACATTCCACTACCATGCGATCAATAATGCCCCGCCATTCCTCAGGAGTATAAGTCCCTGCAAATCGCATCCCCTCACAACTTCTCTGCAGACGCTTCAAATGGGCATCCAGCCGCAATGCCTTCCGCCCATGAAACCGCGTGACTTCATAAACCCCGTCAGCAAACTGAAACCCTCGATCCTCCACTGAAACCCTGGCAGCATCCCGCTCCAGAAGTTCGCCATTTAAAAAAACCAGATCACGCATTTAAGGAAACCCAAACTCTCCGTTTTCATCGCAACACCCACATTACCTGCGCCCGTGTTACAGTCATTCGAATCAAAATGTGCATCGAGCGAAAAACAGACCCGTCCTCAACAAAAACGACACCCCGGCAAAAGCGCCACTCACCGCCCCCCCGTTCACTCCGTCGGCGCAGGCAAACCCCGCACAGACTGAATCGCCTCAGTAACCGTAGTCGGCATGTCAATTGTCCGGCTGATCGTATACCGCGGATGAGCCTCTGCCGCAAAAAACAAATCGGCATACTCCGCATAACCAATATCAAACTGGAGATTTTCCGGCACCGACGTCGGATCCTCCCCCCGCCGCGCACGGTAATAGTTCGCCGAATTCAGATACTCGCGCAATTCCTCCGTAAAATTAGCGCTCAGCGTCGCACTGATCACCCGCTGCAGCGTCTGCGTCGTATCACTGCTGCGCACCTGATCCAAATCCAGATGTCCCCGCTTGCGAAAGTTCAGTGTAACCGGCAGCGTCTGTGTGCTTGCCCCGTCATCCGTCGGCGGCACAGGCCACGCCCGCCCAAACTCCGGATCCACCATGGCCCGCGCCCGGAAAAGCTCATCCGGCGAAAGATCCCGAAGCTGCTTGCGCACCTCCATAGACGACACCACCGCGAAAGCCAGCGCCAGCGTAAGCGCAAAGCCCAACCCAATCGCAGACTTCCGCAACGGCGGCTCTTTGCCCGCAGCCCGCGCCCCCGCAAGATACTCCTGCACAGGAGCAGGCTCCAGCTCCGCATTAATCACAATCGAATCCGCCATCCGGTCATGCACGCTTCGGCCAAACGGATCAAACATCGTAAACAACAGGTTACCCGCCACCCAGCCCAGTATCAGCATCCAGCCGAACACCTCAACGGTAGTGTACGGGCTCGTCGGATCCGCATTGGCATGACTCTCCGCCAGCAGCCGCAGCCCCAGCAATACCGGCAACGGCCAAAGCAGAACCGCCGCCCGCAAAAACGCACGCCCAGCCGGCAAATCCGGCCCCGCCGTCTCCGCCACCTGCACCCGCAAAATCAGTTTTCCAAAAGTCCGACCCAGCGTAATATGGCTGAATCCAACACCAAAATAAACCCAGCCAATCAGCAGCCCCACCCACGGAGCCAGCGGCCCCAGGGAAAGAATCGGCTCCGGCATATAGCGCACAAGCACCGAAAAAAGAAGCCGTAGAACCATAATATCCAGGAACAGCGCAGCCGCCCTCCCGACGATACTCGCCTTCGGTGGACGCGGCGTCGGAGCATACTCCGCCTCTTCGCTGTCTTTATACAGGGGTTTGTTGATCTTCAGGTCAGCCATGGCTCATCTCTGTCGGTTACTGTGGCAACAGTTTCACTGCCGGATGGAAAGAATTCAAGCCGACAAAGCATCACCACCCCGCAGCATCAATAACCGATACCACGACCATCCCGGCCGCGCTGCCAATCCCGCCAGCCGCCTGCTACTTACGCAGATGAACCGGAATATCCACACCTGAATCAGCAATCTCACCCTGGCGAATAGCCCGATCAATAGCCGACTGCGGCGTCTTAAACACCAGCCCGACCACAAATACAACCACCGCACCAACCAGCGCAAACCACGTCCACTTGATAGAAAGGATATTGTGGCTCTGCCAGTCACGAATATGCGCCGTCATACCCCAGTTCGGAGCAACCAGTTCCAGGATCATAATATGCACCCCGCCCAGGAAAATCGTAGTAACAAGCCCCACAGTAATCGCAAAAATATTACCCCGATCCGACCCGCGAGTCTTCGTCAACATACCCAGCAAAAACACACCCAGCATCGGCCCAAGGATAAACGCCGCAATACCCAGCACCACCGGAATGATCCGCACATCCGGATTCATCACCTTCGCATAAGCAAAAGCCGTCGCGATCAGAATCATCAGCACAGCAAACAGCCCCGTAAAGAACCGCGCCGCCGCCACCTGGTGTCGCTCCGTCTGGTCCTTCCGCGCATACGGAATATACCAGTCATTCGTCGCACTCGTAGCCAGCGCGTTCAGCGCCGCACTCAGCGAACCCATCGCCGTCGCAAACACCCCTGCCAGCACAAGCCCGCGTATCCCCACAGGCATCACATTCAGAATATACGCACCAAACACATCCGCATTAGCCGTCGGTTTAAACGTCGGATCCTGCTGGAAATAAACATAAAGCAGCACACCAATAAACGTAAAGATACCCCAGATCGGCAGATCCATAACAGCCGCAAGAATCAAGCTGCGACGGCTCTTCTGATAAGACTCCGCCGTCAACAGACGCTGCACCATATCCTGGTCCGTACCAAAAGCCGCCATATTACCCGCCGTCGTACCAATCAGCGCAGAAAACACCGTATACTCACTGAAAAGAATCAGCTTAACATACTCCCAGATTGTCATCCGGTCTACGCTCTGCAGTTCCTTCCACTCAGCCACCCGCTCCGCTTCCAGACCGGTAATAAAATAACCATCCAGCCGCTTCATCTGCGGCACAGCCTCACCCAGCGCCCGAAAGCCATTCATCAGGTTCCAACTGTCACCACCAATATGATAAAGCAAAGTAACCAGCGCCACAAGCGCGCTTCCAAACATCAGCGTCGCCTGAATCACATCCGTCCAGATCACCGCCTTAATGCCACCAATAGCCGTATAAACAAAAGTAATAAACGTTAGCCCCAGGATCGCCCAGAAATACGGCCAGACATTACTCGTCACCGTCTCATCAAACTGCACGTTCTCCTGATAGACAAACAGGTTCCACGCCAGCACAATCACAATCGCAGGCACAAACAGCCGCGTCCCACTTGCCAGCGTCCGCATGATCAAAAACAGCATCGACACAAAGTTCTTGGAACGCTCCCCAAATCGAATGCTCAGGTAATCATAAACCGTATAAACCTTATACCGGTAATAGGGCTTCAAGAAAACATACCCCACCAGCACCCGGCCCAAAATCAGACCAAAAACAAGCTGCACATACGCCAGGCTCAGCTTTTCATACCCCTCCCCCGGCATCCCCAGAAACGTCGCCGCGCTCGTCTCCGCCGCAATAATCGACGCCATCACGGCCC
>CAYUGQ010000020.1:0-29405 GCA_964444305.1 uncultured Candidatus Sumerlaeota bacterium | reverse complement strand
GCCTGAGCCTTCGCCCATAACGAAGCCGTTGCGTCCGGCATCGAAGGGGCGGCTGGCTTTTGTGGGTTCGTCGTTGCTTTGGCTGAGGGCGCCCATATTTGCGAAGGCGGATATTGCGAGGGGGGTGATGATGGATTCGGATCCGCCGCAGATCATGCCGAGGGCATCGCCGCGCTGGATGATGCGGAAGGAGTCTCCGATGGCGTGGGTGCCGGCGGCGCAGGCGGTGGTGATGGCGCTGTTGGGGCCTTTGAGGCCGAGATCAATGGAGACCATTCCGCTGGCCATATTGGGGATCATTTTCGGGACGGTGAAGGGGGAGACGCGGTTTGGTCCTTTGGTGAGCATGATTTCATGCTGTTCTTCGATGGTGGCGATGCCGCCCATGCCTACGCCGATGAGGACTCCCCAGTTGTATCGGTCTTCGTCATTGAGGTTTAGGCCGCTGTTTTTGATAGCTTCGCGGGCGGCGATGACAGCGTAGCGAGTGAAGAGGTCGAGTTTTTTGATCTCTTTGCGCTCGAAATGGTCTTCAGCGTTGATGTCTTTGACTTCGCCGGCGATTTTGACGGAGTGTTTTGAGGTGTCGTACCGGGTGATGGGGCCGATGCCGGATTTTCCGGCGAGGAGGCCTTGCCAGTAGTTTTCGATGCCTGATCCGATGGGGGTTACGGCTCCGAGACCGGTTACTACTACACGCTTAAATTCCATTTTTAGCCTTACCTGAAAGAAAAGATTGGAGAAGGGTGGTAACAGAAAGGCGCGCCGGGCCTGTTTTGACCCGACGCGCCCTGCTTGTCATAAAGATAATCGCGTGGACTATTCGACTGGGTAACGGAGGTTACTCAGCGCCGCCCTTTTTCGCTTCGATGTAGGAAATGGCACTACCAACGGTGGTGACCTTTTCGGCGTCGTCGTCAGGGATATCGATTTCGAATTCCTCTTCAAAAGCCATAACTAATTCTACGATATCGAGGGAGTCTGCGTTTAGGTCGTCTTTAAACGAAGCCTCGACTGTAACCTGGTCCTCGTTCACGCCGAGTTGCTGGGCTACGATTTCTTTCACTTTTTGAGCTACGGCCATTATTGCCTCCGATGTATTTCAGTTGCCTGTCTGCATTAAATTCCGAAGAAGCCCTCGGATTCACAGAATTTCGGCACAACCCAAAAAACTGAGTTGGGTGTGGCGTCAACGAAAATCTGCACAAAGCGATTGGTGCAATTAGAAAATAGTTTAATTCACGAAAAGGGAACTATCTGTGGTGTTGCGGATTTTATGGTTGTGGGGGTGGATTGCTGCCGGATTTCCATCGCCATAAGATGGCGATGGAGGCTATGGCTGCGAGGACCCATGCGCCGGTGTCGGTCCAGTCGGGTTCGTATCGGGCGCCGGCAATGATGGCCATGATGGATACGGCCATTACGCAGACGATGTAGAAGTTTAAATCGCGTGTCATTGCCTCGCGGCGGGGTGTGCCCTTGCTTGCTGCATAGAGGGCGACGACGACGATGAGTGTGGCGAATGGTGCGAGCCATGTCACCATGGGGTAAACAGTCCTTTTTTATGGTTATGTGGGTTGTTCATTAATATGTCTAGTATGTGCCTGGTTTTTCAGAGTGGCTCAACTTTGCCGTTTCGGACGGTTATCATGGGGATTTCGTATTGTTCCATGAGGGGGTCGTGGGTGACGACTATGACTGTTGCGCCGTGGGTGCGATTGTAGCGGAAGAGGAGGTCGAGGATTTCGCGGCTGGTTTCGGTGTCGAGGCTGCCGGTGGGTTCGTCTGCGAGGATGAGATCGGGGTGGTTTGCTATGGCGCGGGCGATGGCGACGCGCTGTTTTTGTCCGCCGGAGAGCTGGCCGGCGCGGGTGGAGAGGTAGTCGTGGAGGCCGACTTCTGTGAGGGCCTGGCGGGCGCGTTCGCGGCAGTCTGATATGCTGCGATTTCCAAGGAGCAGGGGGGCCATTACGTTGTCGACGGTGGTGCGTTCTTCGCGGAGGAAGAAGTTTTGGAAGACGAAGCCGACGCGTTCGTTTCGGAAGGCGGCGAGCTGGGCGTCGGTCATGCTGCTGATGTGGACGCCGTCGAATTCGATGTTGCCGGAGTTGGGTCTGTCGAGGCCGCTGCAGAGTTTGAGGAGGGTGGTTTTGCCGGTGCCGCTGCGACCGATTATGGCTGTGAAGGATCCACGGGTGAACTGGAAGTCGGCGTTTTTAAGGACTTCGATGGTGCGATTTCCACTGCGGTAGGATTTGGTGATGTTTTTGCCTGATAGGAGGCAGGTGGATTGGGCCATAGATAATGTTTGCGTTTGGGCGGTTTTCTTTCTCGACAATGAGGGGTGTGATCTAACAGGGAAAAGTCAATGTCCAGCGCTAAACAAAATCTTCGAAAACTTCTGCGTGTGCCTGAGGATGTGGATATTGTGAGTTATGTTCGCTATGTTTTCTGGCAGCGGATTTTGCGGATTAACGGGGGGGCGTGGTGGCCGGTGCATTATAGGTCGCGGGTGGTGGTGCCGGAGGGGGTGACGCTGGGGAGGGCGAGTTATCCGGGGGATATGCCTGGATGTTATGTGCAGGCTATTAACGGGATTGTGATTGGGGATTATTGTCTGTTTGGTCCTAATGTGGGGATTATCAGTGCGAATCATGATCCGGAGGATTCGCGGAGGCATGTGCCGGGGGATCCGATCAGGATTGATGATTATTGCTGGATTGGGTTTGGGGCGGTCATTTTGCCGGGGGTGCATTTGGGACCTCGGACTACGGTGGGGGCGGGGGCGGTGGTGACGCGGAGTTTTCCTGAGGGGAATTGCGTGGTGGCGGGAAATCCGGCGAAGATTGTGAGAAAGTTTTAATGGACCGTGTCTAAGTCGTAAAGATTCAGCGGGGAACGGACAATGGTTTTGTGCGTTTTTGTCTTGACATTTTGGATCGTTTTTGGGAAGCAGTTAGTCTGAATTGGATCTTTAGTCGGTTTGAGAGGATCGCACATTTATGCCTATTGGAGGCTATCATCTTATGAAGCGGTTATTATCATGTGTTTTAGGTGCGTCATTGGCCGTTGCAGTTTCGGCGCAAGACCTGGAGACGGTTAGCTTTGTTGACCAGTTGGATTCGGGATCTCGTGGAAACAACAGCTCTGCAAATAACTCTTTTTCAAACCCGGATGGTTCGGAGTTTGAAGACTATACAGGGCCGGATCTCTCTGGCACTGCATCGTATATTAGGTATATTAATACCTGGGTTAATGGGGAAGTGGAGTCGCCTGTTCGCGATATCACGACGACCCAGTTTAACCCTGACCGTCCGAGCACGAATATGGATCGTCTGCCGATTATGCCGAACAACCGTCGCCCCGTCGGCAGCGCAAGCGCTAATACGGCTATGATCGTAGGCGATGATGGCGGGTATAACGCAATCTTCTTTGGCGAATCAGATGACGCTGACTATTTTGCTGAAGTGGATATGTATTGCGCGGTTTTCACACCGAGTACGCCTACGGTGTATGAGGTAAGTGGTCTTGCTGTTCGTGCGGGACGGGACAGTGATCCTCAGCGGATTGACTCTACGTTTAACGTGGATCGTGCCGGGAGCTATGCGCTTGTCTATGACGTTCACCGTGCGATTATAAGTGCGCGCAAATGGACTAACGGCAATACGGTTGCCAACATTTTCAACCGTGTAGCGAGCACCTATACTGAGTATGGAACCTTAAGTGTGCCTACCAGCGCCTGGTATACTTTGAAGATTGTTGCTGATGGAGATCAGATTACGTTCTTCGTAAATGGTACCCAGATAGCCACGACGACGGATACGACTTATGCCAATGGTCGTCCGGGTCTCTATTATAGAGAAGGTGGAACCGGTGCAGGTCAGGCCAGTGAGCTTGAGCTGCAGGGAATCTTTGATCACCTGCGTGCCGGTCCATCTTCGCAGGCTAATGTGTCTGACTGGAGCATGTATTAATAGGTAACCCTTAGGGGGGGTAAATACGAAGTTATATCTACCGCCGCAGGCCCAGGTCTGCGGCGGTTTTTTGTGGGGTTGATATGGTGATGGTCAGAGGGGATTTATGTGATGAAAAAATATAGTTTGACTAAAGTGGCGGGGGATTATATCCGACTTGCTATCAGTGCAAACCTCCCCGTCTGTTCCAAGGGGAATAATTATAAGGAGGTTGGGCAGTATGAAGCGAGTGCTATCGATTTGCATGGCAGCTTCCCTTTGCGTCGCTGCGAGCGCGCAGGATCTGGACACGGAAAGTTTTGTGGACCAGCTTAACAGTGGAAGTCGCGGTAATAATATAGGTAGTGGTACCTGGGGTGCGTCTACTCCTGATGGTACAGAGTATGAGGATTATTCGGGTCCTGACTTGTCGGGATCGGCTGCGTTTGTCCGGTATATTAATACTTGGGGATCTGACGGTAGTGTTGAGTCGCCTATTATGGATGTGACGTCTCCACAGGTCAATCCGGACTGGGGTGTTGCGATGAACGTCCTGCCGATTCAGCCTAACAATCGACCGGGTGCCACGGATGGTACGACGGCGATTTTCCTGGGTGATGACAGTGGTCATAACGGGCTTTATTTCGGTGAGAATGATGACGCCGATTATTATGTGGAAGTGGATATGTATGCTCCGGTTTTCACGCCTAGCAATGCTATGTTGTATGAACAAAGAGGCGTCGCAGTGAGAGCGGGTCGCGATAATGTGGAAGGCGAGCCGCATCCAACGGTTGATCATTCGTATACGCTTGACCGGGCTGGCAGCTATGCTATTATGTATGATACTTACCTGCGGAAGTTTGCGGCGGGCAAGTGGGCTCATGGTAGTACGGTAACCGCTATTGATACTCGCGCTGAGGGTGTCTTCACTGAGTATGGTTCTCGTATTATTGAGGACAGTGGATGGTATACGGCGCGTATTGTTGCTAATGGTGAGACTATCGACTTTTACCTTAACGGTGAGCTGATCGGTACGGTTACGGAAGGTGGAGAAGCGGCTTATTCGTATGGTCGCGCTGGCCTGATTTATCGTGACGGTGGAGCGTCTGGTACAGATGTGCCGTCAGCGGATGAAACGCAGGGTATTTTCGATCACCTGCGGGCCGGGCCTTCGTCTGAGGCTAATGTTCGTGACTGGAGCATGTATTAATCTTTCAGCTTTGGCTGAAGTTTGATAGCGTGCAAACATTGTAGAAACTATTACCGCCGCAGGGTTTTGAGGCCTGCGGCGGTTTTTTTGCGTTGTTATGGGTACTGCGAAATGGGTGTGAGGTGGGGTGGTTGGTTAGCTTAATTTGATGACTTGGCCGCCGTTTTTGGCGGATTTGTAGATGGCTTCGATATAGCGGACGTCGAGGAGGCCGTCTTGGCCGGTGGAGCGGGCGGGGCGATTTTCTTTTACGGCGAGGCTGAAGTCGTCCATCATGTCCGCGAACTGGTTTGTTTGTTCGAGTTCGAGTGACTGGGCGGGGGATTTTTTGCTCAGTCGGATTTTTGCGCCTTCGTAGGCGATGGCGGGTTCCATGTCGAACCAGCCGGCGTCGCCGACGGTGCGGATGCGACCTTGACCGACGATTCCGTAACTGGAGAGACCCTGGAAGACGATGCCGGAGGGAAACTTGAATTCGAAGAGGGCGGTTTCTTCGACTTCGGTGAAGCGGGGGTCGTCGGGAGTGGAGATGATCTGGCCGCTGATTTCGAAGGGTTCTTCGCCGGTGAGGAAGCGGGCGGCGTTCACACCGTATACGCCGATATCGGCGAGGCTGCCGCCACCGGCGAGTTCCATGTTGGCACGCCAGGCTCCGGGGGGATGGTCTGTGTTCAGGTTAAAGCCGAATTCTCCGCTGAGGTATTTGATGCGGCCGAGCTCGTTGTTGCGGACGGCTTCGATAGCACGTTTGTTGGCGGCGTCGAAGCGGACGCGGTAGCCGAGGCCGACGAGTTTGCCGGCGGCTTTTGCGGCGTCGAGGATTTCCTGGCAATCGGCTTCGCTGGGAGCAAAGGGTTTTTCACAGAAGACGTGTTTGCCGGCTTTGAGGGCGGCGAGGGAGTAGTCTTTGTGGAGGCCATTGGGGGTGATGACGTAGACGACCTGGATGTCATCGCGATCGGCGAGGCGGTGCATGTTTTCGAGATTTACTATGGCGGCGGGGTTTACTTTGTATTTGTCGCCGAACTCGCGGCCTTTACCTTCGGGGTCGCGGGTTACAAATCCGCGGACGGTGGTGTGGCGGCAGTGTCCGATGTTGTTGAGGATGGGTCCGCGGGCGAAATTACCGATGCCGGCAATGGCCCAGCCGATTTTTTCTGATTCGGGTACTGGCGTGTGTTGTTGGGCTGAAGCGGTGGTCTCCTGCGCGCTTGCGCGCGATGTTGAAATGACGGAGGCGGCAAGGCCAAGACCTGCTGCGGTGAGAAATTGTCTGCGTGAGAAATCGTCGCGTTCCACTTTTGATCCCCTTTAAATTATGATTTTGTTTGAGGCTATTTGGAGGAGTTGGATTCGTGTAAAACGAAAAAAGCCGCGACCGGAGCCGCGGCTTGTGTTGTTAAGGTTAGTCAGTGGTTTCGCGGGCGCCTAGTTCGCGATCGAGATCGAGAAGGGCGGGGCCATCGTCGCCGATGAGATCGAACTTGCTGAGAATGAGGCGGGCCGTTTTTTCTTCTTCGACCTGTTCGGTGAGGAACCACTGGAGTTCAGCGGCAGTGGCGTAGGCTTTTTCTTGAAGGGCGATTTCGTAAAGGTCGTTAATGGCCTGGCTGACTTCTTCTTCCTGTTTAAGGGACTGCTCAAACACGTCGCGGAGGGAAGTGAAATCGACGGGCGGGGCGGGAATGGGTCGGAGCTCTATACGGGCGCTGCGATCGGCCAGGAATTCATAGAGTTTCATGGCGTGCTCTTTTTCTTCCTGGCTTTGATGGCGCATCCATACGGCGGAGCCGGAAAAGCTTTTCCGCTCGCACCAGGCGGACATGGAAAGGTAGGTGTAACTGGACATGAATTCGATGTTAATCTGCCGGTTGATGGCGTCTTCCATCCGCTCACTTATTTTCATTTTGGAACTCCTGTGTTGGGTTTTTTTAAATAGCTGCGAAGTATTGCATGTGCCCTGCCAATTAATTGGCAGTTGGTGAACTTGGTAAGAATCGTTCGAGGACTTTATGTCAAGGACGGGTTGGTCTGTAACAATGCTTGCCCATTGATGCCAGAGACCGGCATTGATAAGGTCTCTGATCTGAATGACCCCCGGGAGCGATCTGACCATGAAACTGCTTTACACGTTCTGGCTTTTAGTTTTAACTTCGATGGCTTTTGCGAATGAAGGAGTTGAGCGGAGGCGGACGGTTGAGCAGGATGGCATCCGTTTGACGGTGGGGGGCAAGGATGGCTATAAGATTGATGTGGATGGTTTTTCGTTCAGTCATCTGAGCACTCTTTTTGTAATTGATCCGTCGTGGACGGAGCGTTATTATGGTTATAATGATCAGCCGCTGCGGGTGGAGGAGTCTACGACAGCGGGAGTGACGACTGGGGCGGTGGGGTTGACGTATGAGTTAAGGAGTGACCGGTCTGAGTCAGTGACGGGGGAGCAGACGCTGGAAATTTTGCCGGGGCGGAAGCTGCGGGTGGCTACGGATATTCGGATGACGACGGATGTGGCGGGGGTGATTGAGAACCGTTTGGCGGCGATTAGCGAGGCGTGGCTTTCAAACACGACCTGGACTGCGCGGCTGGCGGATGGTTCGACGACGGAGGGGCGGACGCCGCGCTGGGCGCCGGGGACGGTGCCGTCTGAGACGACGTTGCTGGCGGATTTTCGGTCGGTTACGTTTCATTCGCCGCAGGGGCCGTTGACGATCGAGACGACCGGGCCAGTGAGTATGGCGCTGTTAGATTATCGGCGAAATCAATGGGCGGAGGGGAAGAAGTATTACTGGCTGGGGATCCTTGGTTCGCCGTTGGGAGAGGATCCGATGCGGTATGAGGTGGTTTTTTCGTTTCCGGAACGGGCGATGAGGCGGCCTTCGAGGACGGCGGTGGCTGATTTGAGGGTGACGACGAAGGTTGTTACGGTTGCGCCGCCGGTGGTGGATCGGATTGTCCCCAGCCCGAAGGAGATTACGTGGCATGAAGATTCGTTGCCGGTGCCGGGATTGTTGAGTTTTAGTGTGGTGGGGGAGAGGCTTTCGAAGGAGGCTGGGGCACGGTATGAGGATATTTTACTGGGGTATAATGAGCGGCTCGGGCGGTTGCATAATGTGGTTTTTGCGGCGGGGGACGGGGACAGTGCGACGGTGAGGGTGATGGTGGATGAGCGGAGTGACGGGGATGATCCGGATGGACCGCTGAAGCGGGAGGGGTATCGCATTGATGTAACGACGGACGGGGTGGAAATAGGTGACGTCAGGACGACGGTGGGGCTGTTGAATGCTTTGCGGACATTTGAGCAATTGCTTCGGCATGATGGGGATGGGAATGCCATGGTACGGCGGGCGGAAATTCGGGATTGGCCGGCTTTGCCTTTTCGGGGGATTCACTTTTTTACGGGGAAGGATGCACGGGATCTTCAGTTGAAGATGGTGGATGAAATCCTGGCTCCGTTAAAAATTAACAACCTGGTGTACCAGGTGGATTACGTGAAATGGGAGAGTCAGCCGCAGATACACAGTGAGCGGTACGGGATGGAGAAAGGGGATGCGGTTGCGGTGGCGGACAGGGCCAGGGAGCAGGGGATTGATGTGATTCCGCTGGTTAATACTTTCGGGCACAGCGAATGGCTGTTGCAGAAGCCGGAGATGCGTTATCTGGCGGATGATCCGGGTGATCCATATGCTTATGATCCGTCTAACCCGGAGGTTTATCGGATTTGTGAGGAAATTTATCGGGAGGCTATCCGGATGTTTAATCCCTCGGTGATCCATATCGGTCATGATGAGGTGCACCTGGATGGATTTCCGAAGAAGCCGGAGAACAAAGCTGTGGGGGCGACTCAGCTTTTTATTGATGATACGCGGCATTATCACCGGTTTCTGGAGGGACTTGGGATTAGGACGATGATGTGGGGCGATATGCTGATTGGTCCGGGGGAGGCACCGGACGCGGCGTTGGCACCGACGGTGGAGGAGGGGAGACGACGGCGGGAGAATCTTCCGAAGGATATCGTGATTGCGGACTGGCATTATATGGCGGCGCCGGTGGAGCGATATGGGAGTCCGGCGATTTTTAATAAGGATGGTTTTTCGGTGGTGGGCTGCACTTGGAATGCGCCGGACAATATTGTGAGATTTGCGAAGGCGATGTCGAATCATCAGGCTCAGACGAGTCGGTCTATGGGATTGATGCAGACGACGTGGGCGGGGTACTCGTTTGATGAGGGGTCGCTGGCGCGGAACCTGGAGCAGTACATAGCGTATGTCTTGGCGGCGGAGGCGGCCTGGACAGGGGGGTATGAGGATAGTTCGGAGGTGCCGTTTGATTATGGGGCAGTGTTTTTTCGGCGTTGGGATACGGGACGGACGGGCGGAAGTCAGCAGGTGGGATGGACGGCGGATTTGAGGGCGGCGGCGAAGTATTCGCTGGGGAAGATTGGCGAAGACCTGACCGATGGGGCTTTTGCGGGTTGGAAAGGCGGAATGGCGGATTTGGGGGAGTATCGATTTAATATTGCAGACCGGCAGGGGGAGGCGGCGGTTGTGGTGTTGCCGGGTGCGCTGGCTGAAAATCCGGATGAGGCGCAGGCGCTGCAGTTGAATTCCCGGAAACCGCTGGACGCGAATCAACTGGTGTTTGCTATGGCTACGCCTTATTGGGTGCCGGACGGTACGCGGGTGGGGACGCTGAGGATTACGCAAGAGAGCGGTGCGGTGCAGGAAGTGGCGCTGACGTACGGAGTGAATGTGAAGTCGCTGGCGGACAACCGGCAGACATTGGCATCCCCGGTGATCTGGCGGACGGAGAAAGAGCCGGCACAGGGAGGTGCGGCGATTCATGGGTTGCGCTGGGAAAATCCCGAACCGGCCAACCGGATCACCTGTTTGGAATTACGGGCTGCAAAGTCGGGACCGGGGCTGATTGTGTTTGGGGTGTCTGGCTATTAGGTGAGAATTTGAATGTTGGGTGTGCCGGTGGGGTCTGGCTGGTTTATCCGGCGCGATTTTCAAGGAATGAGATGGCGAGGGAGGTCATGGCGGTTACGCCGACGGGAAGACAGTCTTCGTCTATATCAAACTCGGGCGTATGGAGCATGGCTGTTTTGCCTTGTGCTTCGTTGCGAACGCCGAGGAAGAAGAAACAGCCGGGGATGTGTTGCTGATAGGCAGCAAAGTCTTCGGCGCCCATCCACATGGGCGATTCAAGCACGGCGGCTTCGCCAAGGGCAGCGATGGCGGCGGTACGCATTTCTTTGGTAAGGGCTTTGTCGTTCACAACGGCGGGGTTTGAGCCTTTGATCTCCAGTGTGCCGGTTGCTCCGTGGGCGGCGCATACTCCCTGTATGATTTGCTTTGCCAGGGCCAGCACCTTTTCGCGGATATCAGGATCGAAGGCCCGGAGGGTGCCGGTCATGGTGACTTCCGGAGCGAGGATGTTTGAGGCGGTTCCACCGTTGATCGTTCCGATTGTGAGGACGAAGGGTTCCAGGGTGGAGATGCGGCGGCTGCGAATGGTTTGAAGCTGTTGGATCACATCGGCTGCTATGGCAATGGCATCGAGTCCGTCATGGGGATAGGCGGCGTGGGCCTGGCGGCCTTTTATGGTGATTTTAAGCTGATCGGCAGAGGCCATGACAGGGCCGCCGCGCAGGGCGATGAGGCCGGTATCGTAATGGGGTCGGACATGGAGACCGATGATGGCGTCGACGGGAGGATCTTCGAGGACGCCTTCTTTGATCATGAGCGTGGCTCCGCCGTCTTCGCCGGGGGGGGAGCCTTCTTCTGCGGGCTGGAAGATAAATTTTATGGTTCCGTGGAGTTTGTCGCGCATCTGGGAGAGGAGTTTTGCGGTGCCGAGCAGGATGGTCGTGTGGGCGTCGTGGCCGCAGGCGTGTTTGATGCCGGCGTGGAGCGATTTGTAGGGGACATCGATGGTTTCGCTGATGGGAAGAGCGTCCATATCGGCGCGGATGGCGAGAACGGGGCCGGGACGGGTGCCATTAAGAAGGGCGACGACGCCGGTGTGGGCGACGCCGGTCGTGATTTGATCGAGGTTCAATTGCTGGAGGTAGTCGGCGACTTTTGCCGCGGTGCGTGTTTCGCGGTTGGCCAGCTCGGGGTGTCTGTGAAGGTCGCGGCGTATTTCTATGAGTTCCGTTTTTAAGGCGGCGGCGCGGGTCTGGATGTCATTGTTGTCGGGAGGGGTGGCGCTCATGGTTGGGTCCTGTCGTGGTGGTAGGTTCGTGTAGAAATCGAAGCTGGTAATGGAGCTAAGGTTCAGCGGAGATGAGGGCGTTTCTAAATTGAATTGCACCCGGCTGCGCTTCACATGATGCTGTTCACCACGCCGCCGTCTACTCTGAGGGATGCGCCGTTTGTGGCTGAGGCCTGGGGTGAGACTACGTAAGTTACCATGCTGGCGACTTCGTCTACCCGGGCGAAACGCCAGATTAGGGAGGTTGCGCGGTTGTCGCTGATAAAGTTGGCTTCGGCCTGTTCGGTGGAGATTCCTTTTGCGTTGGCTTCCTCTGCGATGAACGCTGCGGAGCCTTCTGTAAGGGTGGGGCCCGGTAAGACAGTGTTTACGGTTACATTGGTGCCTCTGGTGGTCTCTGCGATGCCGCGCGCCAGGCCTTGCAGGGCGGATTTCGTGACGCCGTAATGGATCATGTCGACAGGGATGTTCAGGGCCGATTCTGATGAAATGAACACGACGCGGCCCCAGTTCTGCTCCATCATGTGGGGCAGCAGCGCGCGGGTCATGCGGATGCCGGACATGACGTTTGTCTCGAAAAAGCGCGTCCAGTCATTATCTGGAATTTCTAAAAAGGGTTTATGCTCATAGATGCCGACGTTGTTAACGAGGATATCAATGTTGCCGATGTCAGCCAGTTGCCGGACGACGTCCTGCGCCTGCTCGCTGTTTGAAAGGTCGCCGTAGACGTATCGCACATCGTCGGCGAGGGCCTGCGCCACTTTTGCGATGGCTTCGCGCTGGCGTCCGTGGATGATTACCGTCGCGCCAGCATCTCGCAGTCCCTTAGCAATGGCATGTCCGATTCCCTTGGATGAACCCGAAACGAAGGCCAGCTTGCCGGAAAGATCAATTCTCATGAGCTAATTTCCTTTTTTGCCACATAGTGTGAATCGCGGTAATAAATCTGCACCGGAAAACTGGCCGGAAGGTATAGTCGGGAGTTAAAGCAAAAAGCTGGCCTTTTTGCGGTTAGTAGCGCAGGGCGGTTATACCTCGTTAATGGCCTGGTTCCGCGCCGGCCTGCAGTGAAAATTAAAGGTCAGCAAGCGGTCTAATTCTGCCAGGTCTAAGTGGAGGTAGATTTAGGTGGTCATTGAGGAAGAATTAGCCATCTACGGGCGCAGGTTTGTCCCGCAGGAAAATAAAAAAAATGGAGCGGGAAACGAGACTCGAACTCGCGACTTCCACCTTGGCAAGGTGGCGCTCTACCAACTGAGCTATTCCCGCTCTCTTGAACGTCTGGCGTTTTCTTGCCGTGTGTTCCTGATGCGTGCGTTATTAGCCGGTGGTGGTTGAATTTATTCTGGAAAATGTTATTGCCATCGCGTGGTTTTTTCCCATGATTGCTTATAAATGAAACTGCCTGGGCTGTGGTGGCCTGGCATCGGAGATTGTTATGGACCCTCGGAATCAGTATCAGCAGGATTATCGCACTTCTGCACATCCTATGGATCAGTCTGGCGTTTATGGTGGTGAGGCTGGTTTGGTTGTGGGGGCTTCGCCGGCGGTGCGTGGGGCGTTTTTGCGTAAGGTTTATGCTACACTGACGGCGGGTGTGGGGATTACGATGGCTGTGGGGATTTTTATGGTCCTGCAGGCGGCGGGGAATGAGAACAGCATTTTGTGGAAGATTGTGCAGGGGCGGGGGATGATGATGCTGTTCCTGGCTTACCTGGCGCTGGCTTTCATGATGGGTGCGGTGGTGAGGCAGCGGGGCATTAATGTGATTGCTTATGTGTTCTTTACGGCGTTTACGGGATTTTTTATTAGTCCGATGTTGCTGATTGCGGCGGCTAAGACGGGGTCTTTTGCTGTGATTTGGCAGGCGCTGGGTTTGACGACCTTTGCTTTTGGCGGGCTGACGGGGTATGTTTTAGTTACCAGGAAAGATTTTTCGTTTATGCGCGGGTTTATCTGGACGGGCTTTTGGATCCTGGTGGGTTTTATGGTTGTTGGCCTGTTTATGAATTCGTGGGCATTTCATATGGGTGTGACGGCGGCGGGTTTGCTGGTTTTCGCCGGGTTTGTCCTCTATAATACTAGCGAGATTATGCACCGATATGGGCCGGAGGATTGGGTGGCTGGTGCGTTTAGCCTGTTTATTGATTTCATCAATATGTTTATCCGGGTTCTTGCTTTGCTTTCGAACCGCAGATAATCTCTCCAACAATTCGCGTTTGATAGTGTAAATGGGGCAGGTGCGAGCCTGTCCCATTTTTGTATAAGGCCATTTTTTTTCAGCAAGGAAATTACGTAAGTTGTCGAAGAAAGCTAAGAGCAAAGCAGCGCCGTCTGAAGGCAAGCAGCAGTTCTGGGGGGAGCGGCTGACTGAAGCGCCTGAGATGCGGAATATTGCGTATTGTGCGGGACGGGATGTGGCGGTGAGGCCGATGGCTGATGCGGTCTTGGTGCCGTTTGATTGCTGGCAGAATCGGGCGCATATTACGATGCTTTCTGAGGAGGGGATTGTTTCGCGGGATCAGGCGAAGAAGATTCGACGGGCGGTGACGGAGTTCCAGAAGGCTGTGGCGTCGGGGGAGATCGGGCTGATTCCGGAGAAGGAGGATGTTCATACAAATATTGAGCATTTCGTGGCGGAGAAGCTGGGGCGTGAGATTTCTGGCGTGATGCATTCGGGGCGGAGCCGGAATGATCAGACGACGACGGTGGTGCGGATGTATTTGCGGGCCCGGTTGCTGGAGTTTGCTAATTCGCTGGCGGGGCTGATTGAGGTGATATGCCGGCGGGCTGAGGAGTATGCGGGGGTGCCTGTGGCGGGCTATACGCATTATCAGCCGGCGAGTGTTACGACTGTGGGGCATTGGTTTGCGAGTTATGGTCAGGCGTTGTTGCGGGATTTGCAGAGGGTTGTGGAATGTTATCACCGGCTTAATATTTCTCCGCTGGGTGCGGCGGCGAGTTTTGGGACGTCATGGCCGATCAATCGTGAGCGGACGGCGGAGCTTCTAGGGTTTCGGCAGGTTCAGGTGAACAGCCTGGATTGTATTACGAACCGTTGGGAGATGGAAGCTGATGCGGCGGTGGCGGTTCAGTTTGCGATGACGCATCTGAGCATTATTTCGCAGGATATTATTATGCTAAGTGCGCCGCAGCCGGGGATTTTGCATATTGCGGATCGTTATGTGACGGGGTCTTCGATTATGCCGCAGAAGCGGAATCCGGATTTTGCGGAGGTTACGCGGGCGAAGGCCGTGGTGATCCAGCAGATGACGGCGTCGCTTTTCGGGATTGCGAAAGGGGCGTTTTCGGGGTATAATCGGGATACGCAGTGGACCAAATATCTGATCATGGATATTTTTGATGAGGCTTTGGATGCTCCTGCGATTTTCGCGGGGGTGTTTGATACGCTGACTGTGAATGTGGAAGCGGCGGAAGCTACGGCTTCGGCTAATTTTGTTAATGCTGTTGATGTGGCGGATGTGCTGGCGCAAGAAAGCGGACTGCCATTTCGGACGACTTATGAGATCGCTAGCAAGGCTGTGCGGTTGAGTGAGGATAAGGGGGCGGTTGACCCGGAAATTGTTCGGGAACTGGCGCGGGAGGCGGGCAGCCGCGAGCTGAAACTGGACATTGGTACGCCGGGGGCGATTGCTGAGCGGAAGCGCCATACGGGGGGGACGCAGGGGCGTCGTTTGAAGGGTGACTTGAAGGTGCTAAGGCGGGATCTTCAGAAATTGACGTCGAAAATTGGTGGTGAGGATCAGCGGCTGGCGGATCTGGAAAAAGCTCTTTTAAGCTGAGATGATCTGCCCGTTCTGCCAAACTGATAATCGCGAAGATCGCGACACCTGTTATGTGTGTGGCAAGGATATTTCCACAATTCGTCTTGTGGTTAACAAGGCGCGGCAGCATTATAATGATGCGCTGGAACATGCAGAGCGTGGGCGAAATCGGGAAGCGATTGATGAGCTGAGAAACGCGATCGACCTGGATGCGTCGATGATTCAGGCGCATGTGGTACTGGGGACGCTTTTTGCCCGGGATGGAAAGTTTGATGAGGCCCGGGAAAGCTGGGACCGGGCGTTGTCTTTGCAGCCTGATCTTAAGCGAGCTCACACTTATCTTGAGCGTGTTGATACGGTTGAGGCCAGTATCCCGACGATCCGGTTTTACCGGTGGGCGGCCGTGGCGATGTTCCTGCTGGCGCTGCTGATGGCGGTGGCGGTGATCTATACGAGTCAGCCGGATCCGGCGACGGCTTTGCTTCATCAGGCTAATGCGCTGGTGGCGGAGGGGCGGTTTGGAGAGGCGGAAGATCTGCTGAATCAGGCTCATTCTTCGGCGCGGCAAGGGTCGACGGTGGCGGCTTCTGTGCATGCATTGCAGCATGCGCTGGCTCTTGATGTGGATCAGCAGGTGCGGTTGATACAGGACTTGAAGTACAGGCAGCTCTACCCAGAGGCGCTGGATGCGATCCGGGAATTGGAGGGGCGGCAGCCCAGTTCTGAGACGCGAGCCGTGCTGGAGAGCGTTCGGGCGGATATTATGTATTATTATCACAGCCTGATTGCACAGCTTTACACAGCTTATACGGACGGTGGGCTGGATTTTGAGCCGCTTTATAATGAGATCAGTCTGTTTCTTACCTATTATCCGAATTCGCCTGAGGCGGAGGATATTCGGCGCTACCTTACGAGCGCGGAGCGGCTGGAGGTGCAGGCGGTTTTTGGCAATGTTCATCGGCAGTTTATGCTGGATGCCAATGTTGAGTCAGCGGTGGAAAGCATTCGAGAAATTGCCAGTTCGACACTGGGTCAGACGAGCAGCTTTGATGAGGAGCGGCAGCTATTTATCGAAGAGGTTTTAAGTGCTCTTTTTAATATGTTTACGGGGTATTTGGAACAGGAAGATTTCGTGCGGGCGTCGATCCTTCTTTATGATATTGAGCGGGTGAATGCGGAGTTTCGTGATGTGGTGGACGTGGATATTTCGGGAGCTATTGATCTGGCGTGGAGCGTTTTGCGGGATGCGCGGAGGCAGGCGTCTCTTCGGCGAATTGAGGAGCTGATTGATCAGGATGAACTCCTGGTGGCGGAGGAAGCGGTGTGGTTTCTTGTGCAAAGTCCGGATTTGTCGCCGGCTGAACGTATAGCCGTCCAGGGGCTGTGGTGGAGGATGAACAAGCATGAGCGCCTCCACGAGCTGTTGGAGTCAGTGGATGATGAAAAGGTTTTTAACCTGGATATTTCGGACGAGCAATCCAGCGAAACGCTTGCGCTGTACCGGGATTTTGAGGGGAGGGCCATGCCGCAAGGGGAGCGGACTTATCTTTCGGGTTTGGCGGCGGCGGCGGCGCTGGCGCAAGGGGACAAGGATCTGGCGACAAGTATCTCTTTGCACTTGCAGCGGGACGATCCTGAATCAACGGTTTCCGATGCAGTGAATAGAATGGTTAATGTACGAATTAATGACCACTAGTTGCCGAGACGTGACGATATTTTTCTCCTGAAAATCTGTTGATTTTTTCAGGGGCACCCGTAAAGTTAATAGAAACAATGACACAACAGCAGACTGATACAGGTCCAACTGCGTTTGAGAGTTCGCCTGATACCTTAAACCCAACCTCCGCCCCGATTAATAACGGGCTGGGGCGGACAGGTCGGGATCTCGATTTTCTCTATGTTGCTGAAGGGCAGGGAGGGTTCAGCGGCGATGCGCGGGGGTTGGTGTGGGATTCGACCAGAAATGCGCTAGTTCCATCAGATGTTGCGGCCTTGGAAAGCGAGGTTAGTTTTACTTCTAAGGTGATTGACTGCCAATTTCCGGCCCGGGAGTTTTTGCCATCGTGGAACATTAGGCACGGAGGCGGGGTGGGTTTTCGTATTTACGTCAGGCTGTTTGATGCGGAAAAGAACGTTTCTCCCTGGTTTTTTATGGGTGAAGGTGGCCCGTGGCGCAAGCAGGATACTGAGGTTAGCAAGGACGAAGAATGGGGGAGAGTCCGGATTGATTATCTTGAACTGACTCGTGATGCCGCGGCGTTTCAATATCGCATTGAGTTTGTGACGCCAGAATCCGAAATGGTTAAGCCGGACGAAATTGTTGCCGAGATTCATCGTTTCTATCTGGTTTACTCCGGTTTAAGCGACGAGATTTTGCCGGATAACAGGGTTTATAAGCCGGAATCGGAAATTCGTGTTTCTGTGCCTTATCGCAGCCAGCTTGATGTGGAGCGGGAAGATATTGCTCATGTTGTCTGTTGCCCGACGTGTATCGCTATGGTGTTGGAAAGCCTGGGTGTTGACTGTCCGACGCTGGATATTTGTGATTTGGCATATTGCGAGCGGTATGAGATTTATGGAATCTGGCCTCGTGCCAGCCAGGTGGCTTTTGAAAGTGGTGTGAAATCGTGGATTAGGCGGTTTCGGACAATGGATCAGGTGGCTGAGACGCTTCGAAGCGGACGGCCAATTATTGCCAGCATTCGTGTGAAGCCGGGGGATTTACGGGGTGCTCGCTATCCTGATTCGTCTGGGCACCTTATTGTAATTACCGGTCTGACTACAGATGGAAAAGTGATCGTAAATGACCCATATTCGGCGGGGCCGGAGGGGCATGAGATCCAGTATTTCGTTGAGGATATCGAGAAGTGCTGGCTGGATTGTGGTGGCGTAGCGATTATGCTGGACCGACTGGCGAATTAGTTGGAATGGTGCGACCGGCGACTTGAAATCATAGCCGGCAGTTCTTATAATTTCGGTTGAGATATAAAAATCCCGGTGTGAGCAAGACCGTATGATTCATATACTTTTCTTAAAAATCTGCCGTCTGCTGGCGGTTCTGGCTTTAGTTTTCTTTGTATGTGGTGCTCGTGATGCCGTTGCGCAGTATACGCCGGATTATTACCAGGTAACTGCGACAGCGAATTATCGACCGGTGGACCGGCCGGGTATGCAGCGGCGGGTTGCCCAGACGGATGCAGAGGAAAAAGCCCGGCGGCAGATTTATGAGTATGTGGGGTCTATGCAGACGTTGACCGGCAGGACGGTTAATGATTATCTGGCCACGGATGCTCGCCTGAAAGCGCGTGTGCTTGAAATTATCCGCACCAGTGAAACTTATGACTGGGGCGTTTCGCCGGCTTGTGCCTGTGTGCAGGTGTGGGTTCGGCTCGATTTGAATCAGATTCGTGCCGCGTTGAGGCAGTGTGGCTACTGATCCGGCAACGGAAACAAAGCAGCCGAGCAAGCCTGAAGTTGTAGTTCATTGCAGTGATTTGCATTTTGGTTCGGGGTTTCTTCCGAAGCGGGCGGAGGATTTGCTGGCTCATATTAATGAGGTGAAGCCAGACCTGGCGGTGATATCCGGTGATCTGACTATGCGGGCGCGGACGGAGGAGTTTCGGGCGGCGCGGGCGTTCCTGCTGAAAATCAAGGCTCCGCTGCTGGTGATTCCGGGAAATCATGATGTGCCGCTTTATGATCTGTGGCGGCGCATTACGCATCCATTTAAGAATTATAAAGAGTACATTGCCGACCTTAACTGCGGGCCGATCAAGTTGTCTACGGTGTCGTTTTTCGGCTTAAACACGGTAAATCCACGGCGGCATCAGCAGGGCAAGTTTCGTTTGCTGGAGATGCGTGAGCTGGAGAACTGGGCCGCTGAGGCGACGACGAAGTGGAAGGTGGCGGTGGTGCATCAGCATTTTGCCAATATCCCCGGTCATGAACGCCCTGGAGTCTATCCAAGGGGCGTGGAGGCACTTAAGCGTATGTCGGCGGCAGGGATTCATGCAGTGTTGCATGGGCATGTGCATTATCAGCATGTGATGTCGTCGGCGGAATTTTTTCCGCAGGTGGAACCGCCGCTGGTGCTGGTTTGCGCCGGGACGCCAACATCGGAACGGATCCGGGGCGGGATGCCGGCGAATACGTATAATTTGCTGAAGTTTTATGACGATTGTTTTGAGGTGCATCAGTGTGACTGGTGTCCGGAAGCTAAGGGGTTTCGGCCTACGAAGCATGTGGAGTTCGGGCGGGAGTTTTTTGCGACTGATGTGGAGTAAGCGGGGCGGTATTTTGCCCTTTGGGGCATAAGATTTCTGGAGAAAAGACAGATAATTCCGATTTTGTGCTTGCAAAGGTCGTGAGTGGGTTCGAAGAAAACAAACCAGCTGGAAAGAATTTTCCGGTAGGTGTGACTTTAAGATGATTGCGAACCACGCATGCGCAAACACTGGCGCGCGTGAGGTATGTATGCGACCCGGCAGTGCGGGCAAATGGAACTACTGCCGCCCTTTATTCGGGCTCCAGCATCGCGCAACGGTAGGTTGCATGTAATTTTGACAGGGGTATAAAACCCGTTTCCTGATGAAAAAAGTTTTGATTAACGTGGAAGAACGCGAACTTAGAATCGCGATTCTTGAAGACGAGCAGCTTGTAGAACTCTATATTGAAAGCCTCGACGAGAAATCCATACTCAATAACATCTATAAAGGTAAGATTGAGGATGTACTTCCCGGCTTGAAAGCAGCCTTCGTAAATGTGGGGCTGGATAGAAATGCATTTCTGCATTTTGATGATGTGAGGCCGGATCTTCTCTGGCAGAAATATCGGGAGCTTAATCCTGATATGGCTGACGAAGTACCGACGGCTCGGGAGGCTCTTGCTGAGCCAATAGAAAGCCAGCAGGACGATTCGGAAGATGATGGCGATCGTCGGGGCAGACGCCGCGGAAAACGTGGTGGCAAGAAGCGTCGGCCGGATGCGGATGATGCTTACTCGCCAGGATTGCCTTTGGGTGTGACCGAAGACGATCTGGATGATGACGACGATGATGATATGGAATCCACGCCGGCTGCTGCACCCGAGGAAAGACGGTCCGAGCCGGTTATCCATACGGTGACTGTAGCTTCGGTTGCTCATCTCGAAAGAGCGGATGAGGCGGATGACACGGACGCCGAGACGCCGGCGGAATCAAGCGCCGGGACTGCAACATCGGAAAGCGAGAATCGCAGACTGAGCCGTGCAGAACGCCAGAAGCAGCGGCGTGAACGCTGGGAGCAGCGCAAACTGGAGCGCCAGCAGCGTCGTCAGCAGGAGCGCGAGCAAACTGGCGAAGTGGCTGAAGTGGCAGAGGCGGCAGACGCGTCGCCCGGAAATGAAGTGGAAGCACCGGTTCGGGAACAGCGGCGTCCGGAGCCTCGGCAGGAAGAGCCCCAGTATCCACCGGCGGTTTATGGCACTCGAGGTGCCATGCATATTTATGAAGACTTTAGCGTCCAGGTTTCCGCCAGCCAGTTGCGTCAGAACAAGCAGCGTTATGGTGACAATTTTGGTAATATAGCGCCTCCGAGCAAGCGTCGTCATGACCCACGAGAATCACAGGCGGACTTTTTTGGTCCGGCGGATCATTCGACGGCTGACGAGTACAGCATCTGGGATGAGCGCCAGCCCGATCTTGGCCCAGTGCCGGGGCTTGGCAAGGCGTTTCTCGGTTTGGATGGTGGGCGCAAAAAGCGTATGCGGACTTCCGGCAGTGGTGGTGGGGTTTCCCGAACTCATCAGGGTAGCGGAAGCGGTCAGTCGCAGAACAGAAATAGAAAACCAAGCGGAAATACCAGCAGCGGCAGTGGTGGTGGAGGAAAGCGTCGCGGGGGTAAAAGAAGGACCATGCGGAAACGAGATAATCGTTCTTACTTTGCCTTCAGTGCCGATGAGGCCGAGAAGGATTTTATTGAACAGGTAGATAACACTCCGGAGACGACCGAAGAGGCGGCTCCGAAGAAGACGACTCGCCGACGGAAAACGGCGTCGGAAGATGGTGCGGAAGCTGCGCCGAAGGCAACAACGCGCAGGACCGCAGCGAAAAAAACGACAACGACCAGGACTACGAAAGCCAAGGCGGCCGCTAAAGATGAAGCTCCGGAACTGCCTTTGGATATCAACGCAGAGGGCGCAGCCGGCACAGTTGCTCCTGAAGATGCTGTTGCGGAGAAGCCAAAGAAAACTACCCGCCGGACCACGACCACCCGGACCCGGAAAAAAGCTGTTGAAGAGCCGGAAAAGGTGGCCGATCCTGTTAAGACGAATGCCGAAGAGCAGAAGGCGGCCCCTGCGGAAAAGGTTCCGGCAGAGAAGGCGCCCGTTGCTAAGACAGATGAGCCGGTAGCCAAGGCTGAGGAGCCTGCTGTTGAACCTGCTGTCTCTGATGAAAAAGCAGAGCCGGCGTCGGTAGACAAAATTAAGGAAGAGGCACCGGCAGCTTCTGTCGCGGAAGAAAAAGCGGCTGATGCCACGGAGGTGCCTGGGGCTGCTGAAGCTGATGCACCACCACTGTCTGCTAAATCGTCCGAAGTTATTGCCACAGAATCAAACGTGGCTGATGCGACGCCGGATTCGACATCCGAAGCCGTACCGACTCCTTCGGGGGATCAAGCCGCGGCATCGGCTCCGGCACCCTCGCAGTCGTCTGGTCGTTCGCGGGATCGCTTCGATCGTAATGGCAGAAGTAGTCGCTCTGACCGGGATAATCGGCGTGATCGCAACGATCGGAACAAAGATCGACAGGAGCGCAGTGCGGACCGTAGCGAGCAAACTGCAGACCGTAGTGATCAAAGTTCAGACCGCAATGATCGGGGCGGGGATCGTAATGATCGGAGTACTGACCGGGTGGATCGCAATGACCGCTCAGGGCGTCAGCGTCCGCGGAAGCCTCAGTTTCAGGAGGTTTTCCGCAAGGGCGATGAGATCATGGTCCAGGTCGTAAAAGAAGAAATTGGTATGAAGGGGGCGCGCATCAGCAGTTATGTCAGCCTGCCTGGTCGATACCTTGTTTTACTGCCGTATCCGAACCAGGAAGGTGGCATCAGCCGCAAGGTTGAGGATATTAAGGAGCGCAAACGCCTGAAGTCTTTGCTGAAAGATATTTCTTCGGATGAGACGGCGTTTATTGTTCGTACGGCGGGCCTGTATCAGGAAGAACGAGAAATTCGCAATGACGTGGAATTCCTGACAAATGAGTGGAAAGCCATTGCCGAGCGCCATGAAAAGGCCGACGCGGGCGGGCTGGTTTATGACGATCACGATATTTTATATCGTCTGGCCCGGGACGTTTTTGATGAAAATATTTCCGAAATCCTGATCGACAGCCATGTGGAATCTGAGAAGCTTAAGACGATTCTCGAGAAACTGATCCCTGGGCTAGTGGATAAGGTGAAGTTGTATTCCGGCGCTGAGAACATCTTCCATAAGTATGGCGTCACGAAGCAGATTCAGAAAGCGGCGCGTCGTAAAGTTTGGCTGAAAAGCGGCGGTTACCTCATCATTGATGAAGCTGAGGCACTCACGGCAATTGACGTGAACACGGGCAAATCGGTGGGTAAAGATAACCAGGAAAAGTTGATTTTACGGACAAATATTGAAGCGGCGCGGGCTGTGGCCCGGGAGCTGAAGCTGCGTGATATTGGCGGTCTGATCGTTATCGATTTTATCGATATGAAGGATGCTCGCAATCGCGATCAGGTGTTGAGCGAACTGAAAATGCAGTTGCGTAAGGACCGGAGCAAGACGTCGGTCAGCGCGATTAGCGAGTTCGGTCTGGTGGAGATGACGCGTAAGCGTGTGCGTCGGAGCCTGCGTAAAACCATT
Organism: uncultured Candidatus Sumerlaeota bacterium; assembly: GCA_964444305.1. Classification (GTDB taxonomy): domain Bacteria; phylum Sumerlaeota; class Sumerlaeia; order Sumerlaeales; family Sumerlaeaceae; genus JAKFFN01. The sequence continues at coordinate 6,375 of CAYUGQ010000020.1, read as the reverse complement.
TTTATGGATTGCCCATATTGTCAGGGCGCGGGTGTGGTGTTGAGCGAACAGCAGATCTGGTTGCACATGAAGCATGAAGTTGTGCGTCAACTCGAATCGGCTCGTCCGGCCCCGACGTTAAACATTACGGTCAACCCGAAGATCCGGGCCTATGTGGATCAGAATTACCGGGACGTCATTCGCCGGCTTGAGCAGAAATATGATACGGAAATCCGGATCACCATGAGCGACGTGTTCCATATCGAGAATTACCAGATCGAAAAACTGGAAACTACCGGCGTTATAAAAGGTTCGGCTACTGTGGTGGGGGGCTAATTCCCCCCGCTTTACTTGATCTCACAGCGAGGTGACTGCGGGGTTAAGGGTTTTCTATCCCGTTGAAAATCAGGCTTCGGTTTCGCGGCGGATGTTCTTGACAGATATCATGAACACGCAGAAATAGAGCCGGTAAGTTTAAAGATACTGGCTTAATGGCTCGTAAGGGTTCGGGCATTGAGCATTATTAGAGGTGAAGTGCCGTGGGCAAGACTCGTATGACATTTTTAATGACTGCTCTACTTTTCGTGTTCGTTCCCGGGAACAGTCAGGGACAGCAGATCCTGCTGGCGCCGGTGGATCCGCTTGCCTATGCTGTTGCCAGTGCGAACTGGGGAAACATGGGTGGCGGACAGCTTGAAAGCCTTCGTAAGGTGGTAATGGGCCAGGTAAGAGCTCATGAAGCCAATAGTGCCCGTACTGATCCCGCGACGGGAATTGTTCAGCGAGTGAAATGTTTTGACCCGGCTAACTGTGTTATGTGTTCACCGGAGGTTTTGGAGTATGGCCGCAGAATGCGAGATCAGCTCTCGGCCAGTTCCGGTGCCGCCCAGGGGAATGCCGCTAATTTATCTGCCCTGGCAACCTATTATGAACAGCAGGCAGAAGCCGAAAGAGAGCGTGAGCGCCTCAATGCGGCTGCCAATAACTTTATGGTCATTGAACGTACCGTTGTAGATGGCCAGGAAGTTGTGACGACCAAAACGGTGACTTTTGAAGGAACTAATGGTGGTCCGAGCCGGGCTCAGCGGCTTGCCAATGAGATGCGTCAACAGAGCTATTCTCAGCAGGGACAAAATCAGGCCATGATGGTTTATGGTTATATCCGTGCTGCATCGGATACTCTTCAACGGCCTCGCCCTGCCATTTTGTTAAACCTTGGCAGTGATCCCCTGGATGATGCGCGGGAAGCTCGCCAGGCTATCGGACAGACCGGGTCGTAACATTATAACCAAATAACCAAATGCCTGTTTAGGCACTAGGTCCGCAGGTTTCACCGCGTAGCCAGCCTGATGTTTCAATAGAAAGCGGTACATCATAAGGTTTTTAGGCTAAAGTAGATCACCCTGGCGGGGCGGTTCCTGCATACCCAGGTGTTCATAGCAGGCCGAGGTCACAATGCGGCCGCGGGGGGTTCGCTGGATATAGCCAATCTGGATCAGGTATGGTTCGATCATGTCCTCAATGGTGTCCTGATCTTCGCCGATAGCTACGGCGACGTTGTTAAGTCCCACCGGCCCGCCGTTAAATTTCCGCATGATCGTGGTGAGGTAAAATTTATCCATCATGTCGAGGCCGATATGGTCGATGTCCAGAAGATCCATTGCGGCCGACGCGGTTTCCTGGGTAATTCTGCCGTCGGAGCGGACCTGGGCGAAGTCGCGGGCCCGGCGGAGGATGCGGTTTGCGATACGGGGCGTGCCACGGGAACGGCGGGCAATTTCTACAGAACCTTCCGGGGTGATCTCCGCCTTTAAAATCCCGGCTGAGCGTCGGACGATGGATTCCATTTCCGATTGCTCATAGAAATGGAGTCTCTCTGAAATGCCGAAACGGCTGCGCAGGGCGGCGGTGATCATGCCGGCGCGGGTGGTCGCTCCCACGAGGGTGAAAGCTGGTAAGTCGAGTTTGATGGATTTCGCATGGGGACCTTCACCAATAAGAATATCAATTTTGAAATCCTCCATGGCCTGGTAAAGACATTCCTCCACGATGCGGTTCAGGCGGTGAATCTCGTCAATGAAGAGGACATCGCCCTCTTTCAGGTCTGTCAGGAGAGCAGCCAGATCGTCTTTGCGCTCTATAATGGGGCCGCTGGTGCTTTTCAGCTCGCCGCCCATTTCGTTGGCGATGATGTGGGACAGGGTCGTTTTTCCGAGGCCTGGAGGGCCGTAGAGGAGACAATGATCCAGCGGCTCGTTACGCTGGCGAGCCGCCTGGATAAACAGCCGCAGCTTTTCGATCAGCCGGGATTGGCCAACGAACTCGGCTGTGCTTTGCGGCCTGAGTGTGGTTTCTTCGCGATCTTCTTGATCGTCGCGCAATGGAGAAATGATGTTAGTCACAGAAAGTTTATATGCAGAGACATACGCGGATATGCTAGAACAAAAGTATTAAAATTTCAGAATGTCGTCGCCGGGTAAAGATTTATAATGGAGTTGTTGTGGACTCAACGCAGTGCCGGGCAGAAACCCCCTGCGGAATGTTTCGAACCCGTCAGATCGCTTCCCGCGAACATGTAATAAGCGTGAATGGAAAAGTGGCTGGCTTGATTAGAAAATCCTTCACAGCGGCTTTTACCGGTGCGCTTGTAGGGGATATTAACTGAACTTTGCAGCACTCACTTTTATACCTGGATGGGTCGGAAAGCTTTACCTTATGGCAATGGACAACTTGAAGCAGCGGATTGATGAACTGGTGGAGGAAAACCGTTCGGCGATTGTGTCGGACATGCAGGAGATTCTGCGATTTAAAACGGTCAGCGGTGCAGGGGACGAAGCTGGTCAAAACCTCTATAAAACCGATATTGAACGCTGCATGGCTTTTCTGGAAGGAAAAGCCGGTGAGATTGGCCTGGAGTGGAAAAACCACGAGAACGAATATGCCTATTTGCACCTGGGTGGTGGAGACAGCTTTGTGGGGTTGCCTCTCCATATAGATGTTGTCCCGGAAGGGGAGGGGTGGAGTCATGATCCTTTTGGCGGCGAAATCGTTGATGGTGTCATTTACGGACGCGGCTGTCAGGACGACAAGGGCCCGGTGATCCAGATGCTCTATGCGGTAAAGCTCTTGAAGGCTCTTGATCTTCCGCTCCGGCGCGGGGCGCGTCTGGTGATTGGCACGACGGAAGAGTATGGCGAATGGACCGACATTAAGAGCTACATGGAACGGGAGGAGCATCCGGAGTTTTCAATCGTTTCCGATGCAGCATTCCCGATAATTAATGGAGAGAAGGGCGTGATCAATCTCGTTATGTCCGGAGATTTGCCCGACTATTCTGACGAACTGGAAGAAGGCGAGCTGAGATTTAAGCGCGCGTTTTCCGGCGAGCGTTCAAACGTGGTCCCGCCAAAAGCCACTTTGATTTTTGAGGGTGATGGCGAGACAGAAGCCCTGCAGCGTGAGCTGGAGCGCTTCTTGAGCAAAAACAGCGGAGCCTCTGCGGACTTTAAAGAGAACGCCCAGGAAAAGACCATTGTCTTTCATGGCAAGGGTGCTCACGGCAGCACGCCTGAGGAAGGGCATAACGCAGCCCTGGACATGCTAAAATTCATGGCGGACAGCGCCTATGTAACGGATGACGAGGCGGAAATCGCTGAGTTTATCCACCACACAGGCAGCGGGCTTCGCGGCGAGAATCTGAACATCGAGTTGTCTCACGATTTCGTGGGCGATACAACTGTCAACCTGGGGATTCTTAACTGGACCCGGACCAGCCTGGAAGCGGTTTATAATATTCGCAACACTATGGGTCAGACGGTGGCCGATGTGGTAAGGAAGGCCGGAGCTGTGATTCAGGATTTTGCGGAAGAGACTGGTTTTGAGTTAAGTGGGGCACCGCGCAGCAAGGCGATGGAGCCAATCTTTGTTGATCCGGAAAAACACCCTGAGTTTATCGGTTCTCTCATGGAGGCTTATACCGATGTGACCGGGCGGGAAGCCACGCTTCATGCTATCGGCGGAACGACGTATGCGAAAGTGTTCCCAAATGCTGTCTGTTTTGGACCGGTGGATACCGCAGACGGGGAAGAGCCTCTGGCGCACCAGGCTGATGAGCGGGTGTCTGTGGAACATATGCTGAGAAATGTGAGGATATACGCTAACGCCCTCGCGCGTTTGTGCGTAGCGGAATAAAGGAGCACAAAATTGGCCGGTGGGAGCAGTCTTTGGGACACGGTTAAAAAAAGCAGGAATGCGTATCTGTTTATTGCGCCGTATTACCTGGTTTTTCTGGTCTTTCTGCTGTTTCCCATCGGCTTTTCTTTTGTGCTGAGCTTCCAGGAGTGGAACGGAATTTTGTCGGCCCGTTTTGTAGGGCTGGAGAATTACCGCGAAGCATTGCGAGACCCCGGACTGCACAATGCTCTTTTGAACACGTTCGTTTTTACGGCATTGACGGTGATAATCTCCACCGCATCGGGGCTGGCGCTGGCTTTATTTTTAAATACAGTGCGTGTGTTTAAGCGCTTTTATCGGGCGGTGTTTTTTATCCCGTCAATCGTTTCTCTGGTAGTAGTTTCTCTTGTATGGAAACTGATTTTAAACAGCGACGTGGGGCTGTTGCGGGAAATCATGGACAGCATCGGGCGGGTGTATGCACGCGGGATAGCCTATGCCGCTTTGCATTTGGGGGTGGCCCGTATGGGCGATGATCTGCAGGGCTTCCTCAGCATGATGTCGGTGACCGCCGGAGCTTTAACAAGTCCGCAGGACTACGCTCCTGACTGGATGACAGGGCGGTTTCGCCTGCTCGATAATCCTTTGCCGTTAATTCCGCTGATCACAATGACGCTGGTCAATGTCTGGGCCGTGGTGGGGTTTAATACGGTGATCTATCTGGCAGGCTTGCAGGGGCTGCCTGCGGCCATGTATGACGCGAGCCGCATAGATGGCGCCAGCAAACTTCACAACTTCCGCTACATTACCTGGCCGTTGCTCCGGCCGACGACTTTTTTCGTGGTGCTGATGAGCACCATTGATGCGCTTCAGGTTTTTGTGCTTCCGCAGGTAATGAAGCAGGATTCGGAAGACACAATGACGGTGGTTTATTATCTATACCGCAATGCTTTCCAGTTTTACAATATGGGGTATGCGTCGGCCATTGCGTATATGCTCTTCGGCATAACAGTGGCGCTGGGAATCGCTCTACGGCTGACTTTGGGCCGGGCGGCCCACTGGATGTATTCGGAGTAACCACGGCATTTGCCGATGCACGGGGCCGGCAGGTTATTTCGGTGCGAACTAAGCGTGGTCCAAATGGATAACCAGGTTATGGGCGCCGTCCCCGAAAAAGACCGTGATCAGAACAGGTGAGTAAGGGGTGCTGTTTTCATCCGGAGGAGGCTGGTAGGTGAAATCAACGGAGCCGTCGACGTCAAGGTGCGCCATCTGTTCGTCAGTAAGAATAGCCTTTGTGAGAGCCTCTGTCTGGCTGAAATGAAGACGCCCGGGAAACATGGGCTCGGACAACTTGCCATCAATTCGGCAGACGATGGGTTTGCCTGCCAGGATTAACAGTCGCGTGGCGCCGCCGTTGACTGCGGATTGGATCAGAATATCCAGCTCCGCTACGGGGGCGGTGGACGTAAACAGACCTTGGTGGGACGAAGGCAGATTGTTGGGAGAAAGTGAATCCATCAGGATAAAAAAAGAGGAAGCGCGCGAGTATCGGAGCACTTCGTCTTTACGATTGGTTGTTCCGATAATGACCCATTATCCGCAGGCTGGACGTCGCCATTTCCCGCGGGGGAGGGTGTTTTGTTCAGGATTTTGGGCCCCGACCTCACGCGCTTCCAAACTCAATTTTATGTTTGTCAAAAGGTCTGTTTCTTAACCTTCTGCTCATTGTATAATCACAAACCGTGCCACGCCTTATTCCTGCAATTCAACGGCAAAGCCCGCCGATTTACCGGAGTTTGCGAGAACATTTATGGGGGTGGTGATAGGGTGGGTATCACCCATTGGCAGGTTTTGCGGCGGCATCGGCTTAAGGAGCCGGCTGGCCGTAGAGTCTTTCCGTTTAGCCAGGGCAAGATCCACCACATCGTCCATGTGGTTAACGAAATGGATTTTCACCCGTTTTTGGATCTCATCAGGAAGCTGAGCGGCGTCGCCCCGATTTCGTTCGGGCAGGATGACCAGTTTAATTCCAGCGCGGTGGGCTGCGAGAACTTTCTCTTTGATTCCGCCCACGGGCAATACGTTGCCCTTGAGCGTGATCTCTCCGGTCATGGCTACAAAATCTTTCACCTTCCGTCCGGTCAGGAGAGACGTGAGGGCGGTTGCCATGGCAGTGCCCGCCGATGGGCCGTCTTTCGGAATGGCTCCGGCGGGAACGTG
>CAYUGQ010000019.1:0-29918 GCA_964444305.1 uncultured Candidatus Sumerlaeota bacterium | reverse complement strand
CGGAAGGGAGTTCGAGGAGGAGGAGTTCGAGGGACTGGGTGTTGTTGTGAGGGATGGTGCGCCAGGTGCGGCGTTCCTGTTTTGCGCCGTCTACGAGGCTGGCATGGGAGAGTCGATCGAAGAGGATGGGGACCAGGGAGTCGTCGGCACGGCGGGAGAGGGCCTGGATAATGCCTTGAGAGGCGAGGTAGCCGGAGGAGAATACGAGGGCTGATTCGGTGCCTTTGAAGGAGGCAATGGCTTTTTCGAGTTCGTGATGGATGGGTAGGGTGCCGCCGACGAGGCGGGAGGCCATGCTGCCTGAGCCGAATTCTTCGACGGCCTGGATTGCGCGGCGGCGGGTTTCCGGATGCCGGGCGAGGCCGAGATAGTTGTTGGATCCGAAGTTGATGAACTTGTCGTCATCGAATTTTGATTTGGCGTCGGAGTCGGGTTCGGGCGGATTGTAGAGAAAATCTTTTCGGAGACGGTGGGAGCTGTCAAGACTGCGGAGTCTGTCGTAGGCGTGGGCCCAGACTTCTTTGGGGTCGAGGTTGCTTTTGCTCATACTTGTTCCACGCTGACTACGAGGAGGATCTCGCGGAGGATGAGGGCGACGCGTTCGGCGTGGGGCTGATCGGCGATGATGACGACGGCGGAGCCGCGGGTGTGGGCCTGGAGCATGATTGAAACGGCGATGTCCAGGGGACATTCGAGGGCTTTGATGAGTTGGCCGACTACTTCATCGACGGAATGGAAGTCGTCATTAAAGAGGGTTACGCGATAGCCTTCGCCACGGAAGTGTTCGGGTTCTTCCACGGGAAACTCATGAGGCGCGGGGATGGTCTCCGGCTTTACATCGAGCTTGAGTTTGGGGACTTTGTTGTTGTGCGTGCTCATGGTAGTACCTTGATTTACTTGTATCGCTGTATGATAGTCATTTCTGCGGGTTTACTCTTTTATGACAGACGGTTATGGATAACGGCTCACGTATCATTAAAATGACAGTTGAGTATGACGGCACGAACTATGCCGGATGGCAGCGTCAGCTTAACAGTTTGACGGTTCAGCAGGTGATTGAGGATTCTTTGGAGCAGTTTCTGGGTGGGCCGGTGCGGGTGACGGGGAGTGGGCGGACGGATGCGGGGGTGCATGCGATGGGGCAGGTGATCAGCTTCAAGACGGATTCGAAGATCCCTGCGGAAGGGCTGGGGCGGGGGCTTTCGTCTTTGCTGCCGCCGGATGTCTCTGTGCGGGAGGCGGTGGATGCTGCACCGGATTTTGATGCGCGGCGAAGTGCGCGGATGCGGTGGTATCGGTTTTATTTGACGAACCGGCGGAGCAGGGTGGCGATTGGGCGGGACTATGTGACGCCGATTCCGGGGCGGGTTGATATTGAGCGGATGGTTGCTGCGGCGGAGCAGCTTTCCGGGGATCATGACTTTTCGGCTTTTCGGAGTGCGGCTTGTACGGCGACGCGGACGCGGCTGACTTTGCAGCCGATTGTGATTTCGGCGTTGGAGCAGGAGATTATCCAGGTGGATTTCCGGTGCCGTTCGTTTCTGCATAATATGGTGCGGATTCTGACGGGGACGATTGTGGCGGCGGGGATGGGGAAGCTGAGTTTTGAGGATATCGCGCGGATGCAGGAGACGGGGGAGCGGCATCGGCATGCGGTGACGGTACCGCCGAACGGGTTGTTTTTGTGGCGGGTGGACTATTGAGATGTGGCGGGATTGGGGATTTGGGAAGGCAGGGAAACTATGCTGGTGCCGGTGATGGATAGTTCGTTGTCTGACCTGGGGCGGAGTACGTGATAGGTCCAGCGGGGTGTTTCGAGGGTGGCTTCAAGCTCGTAGGATTCCTGAAAAGCGGCGAGCATTTCTACGGTGTAGTTGGATGAGGAGGCGGCTTTCATGACGTCTTCCAGGGTGATGACGAGGTCGAATTTTCTCTGCTGGATGTCGGCTACAAAGGCGGATTGATCCCAGCGGTTTTGGCGGGAGAGTTCGCTCATGATGAAGGGTTGGTATACGGGGGGAGTGCCGGAGAGGAGGTGGTAGATGGTGACTTCGCAGAGGGGATTTTCGGCGGTTCGCATGAGGGAAATGAGATCGGTGGTGGCCTCTAATTCGACTCGTGAGGGGTTCATGCCGGGGTTAAAGCGGATGAGGTGCTGGCTGGGGTGGGATACGATTTTTGCGTGGAGGGTGATTCCGGTGAGGAGTATGATGGTGGTTGCGGTGGCGAAGGTTCGGCGGGAGGATCGGGTGTGGCTGGCCATGATGCGAAGGCTGGCTCCGGCGGCGAGGGTTATGAGGACGGCCCAGGCGGCGATGGGTTCGAGGAGGTAGTTTTCTGCGGAGCCGGCTTTGGCGGCGGCGGGGATATTCCACTGGGCGAGGAGCGCCCAGAGGGCGAGGGGTTGCCAGAAGTGCAGGAGCGGTGGGGCTGGCGGGATGGAGGGATTGTCGGGGTGGGAGCGCCGATTGTTGCGCCGACTGTTGATGAGAAGGATGATGATGGCGGGTAGGGCGAAGACGGCAGCAATGGCGTGGAACTTGTGCATGAACCAGATGTGCATAAGCCAGACGTGGAGGCTTTCGGAGTGGCTGGTGTTCATGTTGAAAAAGATGATATGGCGGAGGAATTGTCCGCCTGTTGAAATTTGAAGGGCAATGAGGGGGGGTAGTCCCCAGAGAAGCAGCCAAGCGATAAAAGCGACCGCTGCGTTCCGGTTGCGATATAGGGCAAGGGCGATGATGCAGGCGACGGGAGCGGCGATGACGGTTTGCTTGGTATAGAGGGCGGTGGTCATGAGGCCGGCGGCGAGGAAAAAATTCCACCAGCGGAGGCGAGGCAGAACGATGAGGGTGAGGCCGAGCAGGGAAAGGGCCATGGCGAGGAAATCGACGCGGAAATATCCTATCCAGCGATGAACTTCCCAGGTTGCGAGGAAGAGGAAGGCGGTGAGTACGCTGAGGGCCGGGTTTCGCGTGATCATGAGAATCATGAGGAGAAGGGCGGCAGCGGCAACGAGGGCGGAGATCCAGACGATATATCGACCGGTGGTAAAACCGGCGGGGTATTCGTTGTTGCGCTCAAGGAATGCAACGAGAGCCATGTAAGTGGGGGGGTATGTGCCAGCGAAATACGGTGGTTCTGTGAGAGGACGGTAGAGGCTTTCGCCTCGTCCTATCTGGACGGACTGAAAGAGCAGGGCTCCTTCTTCATTGTCCAACTGGACGAATGCGTGGCGGGCGGCTATGGCGGCGCGTTTGCTGGGCTCGGCGGCGGCGCGCAGAAGGAGGAATCCGGGCAGAAGAAACAGGAGGGAAAGAATGATGGGGAGCCAGATATGGTGGGTCTGGGTGGGAGTTGAAACATTTGTGGGCGTGGCCGGCGGGTGGGATTCGGATGGAGGAGGAAGGGTGTCTTGTGAGACAGGGGCGGCGGCGTTGTCTGCAGTGGTGTCAGGCTGGTGCTGGGGTTTTTGCGGTGGGTGGTCTGTCATTGTGGTGCGCCTGTCTGGCTTAGCAGGTGAAGGCCTTTGCCTATGGCATTGAGGACGAGAGAAGAACTCATGGCTTCCATGCACATGGGGGATTTTGTGCAGTGCTTTAGATAGCAGGGGCTGCAAGGGAAATCGGTGATGACTTTTTCTCCTCGGTCGTAGAGGTCAATTTCGTGATGGCTGGTGGATCCGAAGAGGGCCACAACGTATTTTTTCAGGGCGATGCCGATGTGCATGCCGAGGCTGTCTGAGGTGATAATGAGGTCGCAGGCGTCGATGATTCCAAAGAACTGATCGAGGGGGTTATCGGTGCCGGCATCGATCACGTCGGGGACCTGCTCACGGATGGCGCGGTTGAGTTCGCGCTCGGCTTCGCCGCCGAGCAGGACGACGTGGGCCCAGCCGGACTGAAGGATACTGCGGGCGGTTTCTACCCAGCCCTGGAGGGTCCATTGTTTTGTGCGAAAGACAGATCCGCAGCCGGTGTTGAGGCCGACAATGGGAAGATTGTGTCCGCCGGGGCGGCTGTTGGCTGCCTGAAGGATTCTCTGGCGCGGGGCGCTGGCAGAATCTGTGAGATGAAGGCTGTAGGGATCGCGGGCGAAGGGGAGACCGGTGGCTTCGCAGATGATTTGGGGATAGGATTTGATGTTCTGGTGGAATTTCAGGTCGTCGATGACGCCGAGAAGCAGCATATATTCGGCTTCGGAATTGCAGATGGTGGCGGTGTTCCAGGGGGTGGGGAAGTAGCCGGTTTTTTCGGCAGCTTTGACTTCGCCGGCGAAGGTGAGAGGATAGCCTTCTTTTTCGAGGCAGATGGATAAATCGAACTGTTGGTGGGTGAGGTCCGCGGCGGAGTCGCCTTGAAAGACTGTGAGTTCGTTTATGAGCGGGTTTGCTTCGAGGAGGGGGCGTGCGGAGGGGGCGGTGATCCAGGTTATGTGAGAATCGGGGAATTGTCTGCGGAGGGGGTGGAGCAGGGTGGTGGTGCGCAGGACGTCGCCGAGGGCACCGGTTTTAATGATGAGGAGACGAGGGGCGGCGGGCAGGCGGGAGATGGCGCCGTTGGTGAGGGCGGGTTTCCACGGGGCGGTGTTGCCGTCGAGGGGTTCGTAGTATGGACAGCCGGGGCAGTGGTTGCCGTACTGGCAGGGTTTATAGCCGTTGTAGAGTTGGCAGTCGAATTTTATGTCGTCAAAGCGCAGCATCGAATGATTATGCTAAGGTACAGCCGGAATGGCAATATAGGGCAGATTGGTCGAGATTTCCGTGTGGTCGATGGATGGATTGGGCGGGATGAGGCTGGCTAGCGGGCCTGGGCGGTCCAGCGGCCATCGGTGTGGTGGACGTCGAGGGGGATGTCGAAGAGGGCGCTGAGATTTTTGCTGGTGAAGACGTCGGAGAGCTTTCCGGCGTCGAAGATGCGGCCTTGTTTAATAAGAAGGATGTGGGTGAAGACCTGGGAGATTTCTTCGGGGTGGTGGGTGGTGAGAAGGAGGGTGGGGCTGTCGGGAAGATTGCCGATCTGGTTTGTGAGCTGGAGAACCCATTCGCGACCGGCGAGGTCGAGGCCGGAACATGGTTCGTCGAGGACGAGGATGCGGGGGCGTTGCATGAGGGCGCGGGTCATGAGGACGCGCTGGCGTTCGCCGGTGCTCATGACGGCGAAGGGTTTATCGAGGAGATAGGTGAGGCCGGTGGCGGCGGCGCTGTCTTGGGCGGCCAGTTCTTCTTCGCGGGTGATGGGGGAGAAGATGTTGAGGTGACCGCGGAGGCCGGTGACGATAATTTCGAGACCGGTGAGGTGGTCGTGGATGAGGCGGCGGACGGATTCGCTTACGACAGGGACCTGGCGGCGCATGGCGGGGATATTTACGCCGTCACCGAGGGTGCCGCCGAAGATGCATATGCGGCCGGTGGTGGGCCAGAGGTAGCCCTGAAGTGCGTTGAGGATACTGGTTTTTCCGGAACCGTTGGGTCCGAAGATGACCCAGTTTTCGCCGGGCATAATTTTCCAGGAGCAGTTTTGGAGGATGGTTGTGCCATTGCGGTGGATCGTGAGATTGTCGAGTTCGACGAGAGGTGTGGAGGAGAGGGAGTTGGTGGTGGTCATGATTTCTTAGTGGTTTGGGGGGAGGAGATTTAAAGGCGACGTTCGGTGTCGGAGAGGATTTCGCGGACGATTTCTTCGGGGGTTTTTTCGGCGTTAATGATGAGCGCTGTAGCGGGAGGTTCGAGGTCGCGCAACTGACCTTGCAGGATTTCTTTGTAATTGGTGATGACGTGGGCGCCTGTTTCAGAGCGGGTGTGGAGGCGCTGGCGGATGAGATTATTGTTGGCGGACAAGTAGACAAAGCGGGCGTGGGGGGCGGCGTCGCGGAAGCGGTCGCGGGAGGCTTTCCGAAGGGAGGAACAGGCGAGGACGCAGCCGTTTTGTTTTAGGGAGTCTGTGATGATAAGGAGTAGTTTGTTAAGCCAGGGTTCGCGGTCCTCGTCGGTTAGGGGTTCGCCGATGCTGAGTTTTGCGATGTTTTCTTCGGTGTGGAAGTCGTCAGCGTCATAGAACGGGATTTGTAGCTGTTTTGCGAGGAGGCTGCCGGTGGTGCTTTTCCCTACGCCGGATATGCCCATTATGATATAAACGGGTGGCGGCGCAGGGAGGGTGTATTCGGCGGGGCTTGAGGGATTAGTCATTCAGCATGATGTTTAGGGCCTGGAGGCGCTCGCCCTGTCGGACGCCGATTACGGGTTGAGCGTACCAGCCGGACATGTTCTGGTTGAGGAGCTGATATGAGCCGGGCTGAAGATTTTTAAAGGTAAAGGTGCCGTCGCTGTTGGTGTTAGTGGGCTTGATGAGGCGGTTGTAGAGGTTGCGGGTGAGCTGGGGGGTGTTGAAGATGGGCAGAAGCTGTACGCCTGCATCGGCGGCGGGTGAGCCGTCGGCGGTGGTGACTTTGCCGCTGACTTCGGCGGAGCCTACCTGTAGGTTTTCCCAGTTTGTGCCGCGATCAAGGAAGATGCCGCGCCATGAGGTGAAGGAACCATTGGAGCCGTTGCCTGAAGCCCAGAGGAAATACTGTCCGGGGGGCACTTTGTCGATTTCATACTGGGCGGATCGGGCGTTGGTGTCGTAGCTGATGTTTTCGAGGACGATGTTGTTTTCGTCGAAGGGGTGGATCTGAACTTTGGCGGATTTGACGGAATTTTCTGCGGTGGCGATGAGGCGGCCGCGGAGGTTTGAGGACTGTTCGAGGGTGAAGTCTACGCGTTCGGTTTCATCGCGCTGGATGTCGGAGGTCTGGAAGACATACATGGGTTTGCCGGCCATGTTGCCGTTAACGACGACGGGCCAGCGGCCGAACTGTACGCCCTGGATGAGGTAGTTTCCGGCGGCGTCGGTGGAGGCTTGTTTTGCGGGGGTGACGCCTTTTACTGTGACGGTCATGCCGGGGAGGGGGTCGCCCTGCTGGTTGGTTATGGTGCCGCGGATGGCGCCACCGGGTTCGAGGAATAGCTTTCCGAGGTCGCGTTCTTTTTTCTCGGTGACCTGGATCATTTCCATTTTCATGCCGATGTAGCTGGGGTGGTTAATGCTGACTTTATAGGTGCCTTCGGGGACGGTGGAGAGGCGGAATTCGCCGCGCATATTTGTGTTGCCGGTGACGACGCGGGGGCTTTCTGTGGGGAGCTCGTCTACGCTTTCGAGGCGGACGGAAGCGCTGTTGACGGGGCGGTCTGAGGTGGAGGAGTAGACACGGCCGATGACGCCGCCGGCGGGGTTGAGACGAATTTCTGAGAGGACGGTGCGGCGGTGGGGGCCGATGGCGATTTCTTCTTCGACGTAGGGCTCGTAGCCGTCTGCGGAGACTGTGAGTTTGTAGATGCCGCGGGGGAGTTTGCTCATGCGGAAGTATCCGGCGGCGTCTTTCATGCCGCGGGAGAGATTGAAGACGAAATCCTGGGAGGGCTTTGTGTTGGTTTTGCTGTTGAGGGTGACGGTGAAGTTGGGGATGCCGCGTCCTTTTTCGCCTTTGACCTTGCCGCTGGTGGTGTTTCCGAGGTCGCAGTCGATGGCGACATGGATATCGCCGGAGCGAACTTTGGGGTTTGTGAAACGGTAGTTTTGTTTGCCTTCCTGGGTTTCCATTTCGAAGGTGGCGTCGAGGCGGAATTCGCCGCGGCCGAGGTTGTTCAGTTCGAATTCGCCGCGTTTGTTGGTGACGTCAGATTCGGATCCGGCGGCACCGTTGATGCCGCTGGCGGCGACGCGGGCCCCGGCGATGGGGTAGCCGTCGAGGTCTGAGACTATGCCGGCGATGGTGCGTCCGAGTTCGAGTTCGAAGTTCACGTTGTCCTGGGTTTTTTCGTTGCGGATGGTTACGCCGCGGCTCTTGCTGACGAAGCCTGCGCGGCTGACGCGGACGGAGCCGCCGCCGGCGGGGCAGTTTTCAATGCGATAGGTGCCGTTTGGTTCTGTGTGAACTTTGATGTCGGAGGGGGAGGGGTCGCCGGGGAATGCGGAGCTTGTGAAATGGACCTCGGCGCCGGGGATGGGCATGTCGTTTTCGTCGGTGACGATGCCGGTGACCTGGCCGCCGCTTGGCATAAGGATCTGGACGGCCTGGTTCATTTGTTTGGGGGAGAGCTCGATCATGTCGCTGCGGGCTTTGGTGTGGCCTGTTTTGGAGGCGGTGGCGTATAGCTGGACGCGTTCGCCGACCTCAATACCCCAGATTTTGAAGTAGCCGGTTCCATCAGTTGTGGCTTTATAGTCGTCGGCTTTTACGGCGCCGTCGAAGGTGGTGGCGGCGAATAGCTGGACATTAACGTCGTCTACGCTGCGGCCGTTGGCATCGAGGATGAAGCCTTCGACGCTGCCACCGCGGTCGAGGAACAGGTTGAGGTCATTTTTGCGCTCGCCGGGGACGAGTACGAAGTTCTGCTGGGATTTATCGGTCTGGCCTTTGAGGTAGCCGCGGGCTTCGGCCTGGGCGACGTGGATGCCGGCAGGCAGGGTGCGGAGCTCAAACATACCGTGGGAATCGGCGTTGATGGTAAAGGTTTTGTTTCGGGTTTTATCTACGCCGTAGGTGGCGCGGAGGGTGACCTTTGCGTTGGCGACGGGGGTTTCGGTGGAGGTGTCTGTGACGCGGCCGGATACGCGGGCTGCCTGATAGAGTTCCATGGCTACGGGGTCGAGGGTTTTGTCGCGTTCGACTTTAACGCCGTCTTTTGGTTCGCTGAGGAATTTGCCGTCGTCGACTTTGAGGTCGTAGGAGCCATAAGGGAGCTTGGAGAGGCGGAATTTTCCGTTGCCGTCGCTGCGGGCTTCCTGGGTGAAGGTGGTTCCGCTGATAACTGCGGTGGCCTTTACGAGGACGGAGACGGGGGTTACGGGGCGGTCGATGAGTTTGGTTTCGCCGGTGATTTCGCCGCCGCGTCCGATCTGGCAGACGAGGCCTTCGGTGTTAGCGAGGACGAGGGGGAAAATGCCGGGGGCGTAGCTGGGCTCTTCGACGATGAGGTCGTAGTAACCTTCGTTGTAAAGTTTTTCGAATTTGAACTGGCCGTTGGCGTCGGTGGTGACCTTCATTTTTTCTTTGTCGAGGGTCTGGGCGTCGCCTTGGAGAGGTTTGAAGCGGGTGAGGGCCACGGTGGCGGTGGAAACGGGGTTGTTGTCGGTGTCGAGGACTGTTCCGACGATGGTTCCGGTGCGCTTGAGGGTGACCTTCATTTGTTCGGATGCGACTTTGGGGGTGACGTCTACGGTCATGCGTTCGACGGCGTAGCCCGGAAGAGTGAATTCGAAGATGTTGGGACCCTGAGCGACACCGGTGAGGGTGAATGTTCCGGCGGTGTCGGTTAGCTGAGTCTGGTAGGTGGCGTCGTCGATGAGGACTTCGCCGGTATTTTTGCTTTCTTCGGCTTTTTGTTTTCGGGCGGCAACGCGGACGTTGTTCAGGGTTTTGCCGTCTTCGTCTTTGATGATGCCTTTGATTTCGGCGCCGAGGGGCATGTGGAAATCGATGGCGAGTTCCTGCTGGTGGGGATAAATTGTAAAGCCGGGTCGGATGAGGGGAACGAAGTTGTCGTGTTTTGCGAGGACGTCGTAGGTTCCTGCGGAGAGGCTGTCGAGGGAGAAAATACCTTTATCGTTAGACTTGCCGGATTTGACGACGTCTATGGTGCCGGCGCGGCGGACGGTGATGTTGACGTCCTTGAGGGGTTTGCCGGTTTCATCCAGGGTTTTGCCTGTGAGGGTGGTTGATGTGCGAAAGTTTTCTGATTTAGCAGCGGCTTTGTCTTTGTCAGTTTTGGCTTTTTGTTTGGCATTCGCCTTGCTGGAGATACGTTCCGCGGGGGTTCGCATCCTGCTGGATGAAACGTATTCGCGGATGGTCCCGAGTATAGCTATGCCGCGGCTGTCGTCGCTTCTTGCGGTGCTGTCACTGGTTGCTACTATAAAGCCAGCGACACACAGCAAGAGGATGACGAGCAAGAAACGCCCGAATCGTGTTCTCAAGGTATCCAGCATAATGTTAGGGCACCAACCTTTAGTGCGTAACAGCGGTACAACTCAGCGGGAACAGGTTAGGCTTATTAAGGTTAACACTTGCAGCTTTTAGTTGTTCAAATGACGGGGTAATTGACGACGTGCTATTAAGGATTTTGCAAGTGTAAAGTGTGCATGTCGGTTAAAATCAGGGGTGTGGTTGGGTGGCGATGGGGGAATTTCGGTGGGGAAAATCTAGGAATTGCGGAGTTTTTCGGTTTGCTCGTGCATGATGAGGGGGTTGATGACGTCGTCGAGATCGCCTTCCATGACGCGGTCGAGGTTATAGAGGGTGAGATTGATGCGGTGGTCGGTGATGCGATTCTGGGGATAGTTATAGGTGCGGATGCGTCCGCTGCGGTCGCCGGATCCGACCATTCCTTTGCGTGAGGCTGCCTGGGCTTCGGCCTGGCGGGACATTTCCTGTTCGAGGAGGCGGCTTCGGAGGACTTTCATGGCTTTGGTTTTGTTTTTGAGCTGGCTTTTTTCGTCCTGACACTGGACCACGAGGCCGCTGGGTATATGGGTGATGCGGACGGCGGAGTCTGTGGTGTTTACGCTTTGGCCGCCGGGGCCGCCGCTGCGGAATACGTCAATGCGGAGGTCTTGATCCCGAATTTCGACGTCTACTTCGTCGGCTTCGGGGAGGACGGCGACGGTGGCGGCGGAGGTGTGGACGCGGCCCTGGGTTTCGGTTTCGGGGACGCGCTGGACGCGGTGGGTGCCTGCTTCAAATTTCATGCGGCTGTAGACGCGGTCGCCGGTGACGGAGAAGATGACTTCTTTGAATCCGTTGAGGCCGGTTTCGTTGGAACTGAGGATTTCTGAGCGCCAGTTTTGCTCTTCGAAGTATTTGTTGTACATTCGGAAGAGGTCGTAGGCGAAGAGGGCGGCTTCGTCTCCGCCGGTGCCGGCGCGAATTTCTATGATGATATTTTTTTCATCCAGCGGGTCTTTGGGAAGCATGAGGAGCTGGATTTCCGAGAGAAGTTTTTCGGTTTCTTCTTCGAGTTCGTCGATTTCGAGTTGGGCCATTTGGGCCATTTCGGGATCGCTGTCGTCGGCGAGGACTCGGGCGTCTTTCAGACGGGCTTCGGCGCTGCGGTAACGGGTGATCTGTTTGACGACTTCTGCCATGTCGGAGTGGGCTTTGGAGAGTTTGCGCAGCTCTTGGGGATTGCCGGCCAGTTCGGGGGATGCAAGCTGGGCTTCGATGGCCTGAAAGCGTTCTTCCACGTCGCGGAAGCGATGGAGTATGTCTGTGTTTGTGCTCATTTTTACGGTGCGGATTACCGCGGTTGGCTTTCGTTTATTGAGGCGGTGGGTGGATTGGGGGGTTCAGGGGCACAAAAAAAGCCCCCGGTGTGAGCCGGGGGCCGGACATTTTGTTTCGGGGGATTTAGTAGTTGTCCCATTCTTCAACGTCGGCGGGTATGAAGTAATCGAGGACGCGGGACATTACGTTGTTTCTTGCGGACTCAGCGTTGATTGCTTCGAAGGGGAAGCCCATATAAACGAGCTTTCCGGGTTTTGTGCCTGACCCGAAGGTGCCGGCGTACTGGATGGCTGCGGTGCCGCCGGTGCCGCCGCTGTATACCATGCAGCTTGTGGCGCCGCCGGTGGCTTGAAGGACATCGGGGAAGGCTACGTCATAGGTGGTTCCGCTGCCGTTATCAAAGTTGATGGTGCCGAGACCTGCAAAGATGCCGCTGTTTCCGTTGGCGTTGTAGGTGTTGGCGTCGTCGTTAACGAAGGTTGCCTTGAGCCAGGTGGAGAGGAAGGTTTTTTTGTCCTGGGCTGTGGCGGGTCGGCCGAAGTCCCAGGCGAGTTCGCTGCCGGATACGAAGAGGTTGTTTCCGGCGGTGAGGTAATTCTGGATGGCGGTTCGTGCGGCTGGTTTGAAGGAGGTGTCATCGACTCCGTCTGCTCCATCGACTTCGGCTTGCTGGCCGCCCATCCAGACAGCTATTTGGTAATCTGTCATGTTGTAGTGGTTTGCGTTGATGGAATCATCGAGGCAGTAGTCGAGGCCGTAACCACCTTTGTTGGCGATGGCTTTGGCGTGTTGGATGACGTAGTTGCGTGCCTGGTATTTGCGGGGGTCCATCTCGCGGTAGATGTTTGGCTGGGTGCATCCGCCGATGTTTGTCTGGCTGCGCAGGGGGGCGAGGTGGCGGTCGTCGCGCTGGAAGCCGTTAACCAGGAGAATGGTTCGGTTTCCGGCGGTGGGAACGCGAGAGGCGATGGTTTGGGAGGCGATGGATATGCCGGCGCTGTTGACGGCGGCGATGCGCAAGAAAACGAGTTCACCGGGGGTGAGGGTCATGGTGTGTGACAGGGTATTTCCGACGTCTGTGCCGTTATCAAAGCCGTGGCCATTAGAGCTTTTGTAGAGTCGGAAGTTTGTGGCGGCGCTGCCGATGCGGTTGCTTGCGTTGCCAACGGGGCCCCGTGCCCATTCGATCCGAACCTGGTTATTGCCGATATTTTTTACGCGGATGTTTCGAACGGGTTCGGGAGGGAAGACGTTGCTTCCGTAGTATTGAATGAGGCCGTTGACGATGCCGCGAGCGGCGGCGTAACGGAATTTGCCATCTTTGTAGGCGTTTGAGTCGGCGATGTTGTCATGGAAGACGCCTTCAAAGATGAAGCCGGGAACTGCTCCCAGTCGGCCTTGAAGGGCTTCGCCATATTGGTTGCTAATGAGCATTCCGTCTGTACCGGGACTGCGCATGGGCCATGAGGAGTCGTAGGATGCGCGGACGCTGTAGAACATGCCGTCGCGGACTTTTTTTGTGAAGTCAATGGTTTGCGGGGTGGCATTTGAGACGAGATCGCGGATTACCAGGGTGCCGCGTCCCGGGCCTTCGTGTTCGACACCACCGACACATTTCCAGGTGCTGGCGTTGGTATGCCAGGCGATGTAGGTGATGTTTAAGCCGAGATTGTCACGCTGGTGTTCCCAGCGTGCGGCGCGGGGGCGGTTTGTCCAGCCGAGTGCTTCGTCGCGATCGTTAGCGGGGGAGGTGCTAGATGAGTTGTGGAACAGGTTGCTTTGCATCATGCCATTATACTGGAGGAAGTTTGTGGCTTCTTCCTGCCATCGGGGTCTGTTGCTGACGCCGTGGGTCCGGCGGGCGACATTGCCCATGCCGCCGCCAAATTTAACGGCGTCGACACTGAGGTAGTCGGTGTCGCCGTTGTCGTTAAGGGCGATGACGGAGGCTTCTGAGGCTGGTGCGTCTTTCTCGAAATAGAAGTTGCCCAGGAGGAAAAAGGTTGAGCCGGTGATTCGCTGGTTAACGCGAAAATCGGTGACTCCGCCGGAGTGGCGAACCTGCCAGTGGGCGTTTGTGGTGCGGTCGGATCCTGCGGTGTAGGAGATGTAGACGTTATAATAGCCGTTGGCGGGGATGGTGGGGGTGAAGGTTGCACTGTGGGTGGGGGCACCGGAGGTAACTCCGCGAATGAGACGTGAGGTTTGGCCGGAGGTATAGGGGTGATCGTTGCGTCCGTTATATTGTTCTTTGTGGGTGTAACCGTTAAGGCCGGAAAAGATCCAGCCGGATCCGGATTCTACGTAGCGGGGTGAGCCCATGGCGTTGTCTATGACGACCGTATGGGTCTGGGTATCTGGTTCGCGGACAGTGCGGACGATGGCGCCTGCGTTCTGGAGCATGGGCAAAACGTACTGGTTCATGAACATTGGGCTGGCAAAGTCTTCGAGAACCTGCCAGGTGTTTGCCCGCTGGACGGTCCAGCGGTTTGTTGAGTGGGTGTTGTCATACCAGCCGTGGGAGGCATTCAAGACGACACGCCGACCTGTAAGGGCTCCGTTTACGAAGCCGTTTTGAGCGGGAAGGCCGCGGGGGACGACTGGTTGCAGGTCTTGTTCGGTGGGCTCAGGGCTGGTGGGTTCGCGTGAGGGAGGTAAGATGATTTCGGGTTCGGGGGGCAGGAGATCCCAGATGTCTACAAATTTGTCGGACTCGTGATTTTTGCCGTAAAATACAATCTGACCGAACCCGAGGCCGTTGAGGCTTTCGATGAAGTGGCGGCCCATTTCTTCGATGAAGGCGCTGTCGAATTCCATTTCCATAAACTCACGGGGGAATTCGAGATAGATATTTATGGATCGTGAGTCTTCAAAATCTGTGGTAGCGATGGTTCCTTCGGGAAGGAAGTGTTCCACGCCGGCGGCGATTTCTGAGGGTAAGGGGCCGGCGGCCAGGTCTTTTACGATGGTTTCAGCAAGGGCTGTTTCCGTGGTGATGGCGTCGCGTTTGCTGCGGGCCTGCATTTCGTTAAGATCGCGTATGACCAGTGTTGGCTGGTAATCCTGGAGGAAGATGAGGCCGACTTCGCCGGTTCCGGGGCCGATGATGCGGACGGGGGGAGCCTCATGGGTTGCGAAGTCGTCGGGTTTGGTTGCTGCCGGACTGGCGAGGGCCAGGGTGAGAAGCGAGGTAATGATTACTGCTTTGTTAAAAGTCACAATACTGATGATCCCTTCAATCCCTCTTTATAGTAATGTTTCGCGTGAGGGGGTTGACAGGGATATACCGAGGTAAATTGGTTTAATCCAGTATTAATTGTACCTGTATTTGAAGTGGGTGTGAAACTAATTCGATGGTGTCGTACTAGTCTTGCTAGTGATAGGTGCAATGTGCTAGTTTTTACGAAAGGTTTTTCAGCATGCAGATTGGAATGGTAGGCTTGGGCCGCATGGGTGCGAATATGAGCATTCGGCTGGCTGCGGGCGGTCACCAGGTGGTTGGTTTTGATAGAGACCAAAGGGCGGTGGAGAGAACGGTCGGGGATAATATTGTGGGGGCGGAGTCTCTGGAGGACCTGGTTTCGAAGCTGGATCAACCGCGGACGGTGTGGGTGATGGTGCCGGCGGGGCGGCCGACGGAGGCTACCATAAAGGATTTGTGTGAACTGCTGGATGAGGATGATGTGATCATTGATGGGGGAAACAGTCATTATAAGGATAGTGCGCGGCGGGCGAAGGAACTGAAGAAGGTGGGTCTGCATTATATGGATGTGGGGACAAGTGGGGGGCTTTGGGGAGTTGAGCGTGGATATTGTCTGATGGCGGGTGGGGAGAAGGATATTTTTGATCGGCTGGAGCCGATTTTTAAGACGCTTTCGCCGGGGCATGGGGTGATTGAGGAGACGCCGGGGCGCGACCCACAGGGGCAGGCGGATAATGGTTATATGTATTGTGGTCAGGCAGGGGCGGGGCACTTTGTGAAGATGATCCATAATGGCATCGAGTATGGGATGATGCAGGCTATTGCTGAGGGCTTTGATATTATGGAGAACGCAAATAATCCGTCTTTGCCGGAGGAGTTGCGTTATGATTTGAACCTGGGGGATATTGCGGAGGTTTGGCGGCGTGGGAGTGTGGTGTCGAGCTGGCTGCTGGACCTGGCGGCGATTTCTTTGACGGAGCAGCCGCACCTGGAGAAGTATTCGGGGCATGTGCAGGATAGCGGGGAGGGGCGCTGGACTGTGGAGGCGGCTATTGATATGGCGGTGCCGGCTAATGTTTTGACGGCGGCGCTTTACGCGCGGTTCCGGTCGCGGCAGGATAATTCGTTTGCGGACCGGATGTTGTCGGCGCTGCGGTTTCAGTTTGGAGGGCATAGAGAGCCTCCTCTGGAGAAGAAGGCGCACGACGTTGTGGATTTGAAAGCGAAAGACGAATAGGGACTCTGGGAATTACGCCATGCCTGATATTGATGTGGATAAACTGATGTGCGACAATGGTGGTTCGGCGGGTATTATTGATGATGCGCCGGATTCTGAGAAGCTGATTAACGGGACGCCGAGACCGGCGGGGCCGTGTGTTATGGTGATCTTTGGGGCGTCGGGTGACCTGGCGCGTCGGAAGCTGATTCCATCGCTTTATAATCTGCATGTGCAGGGGCTGTTGTCGGAGAATTTTGCGGTGCTGGGGGTGGCGCGGTCTGAGAAGTCTTCGGAATCGTTTCGGAAGGAGATGACGAAGGCGATTGGTGAGCATGCGACGCTGAAGGTGGATTCGGGGGAGTGGAAGCGGTTTGAGCGGCGGCTGCATTATTTGCAGGCGGATTATAAGGATCCGAAGTCTTATAAGGCGCTGAAGAAGAGCCTGGAGGAGTTGGATAAAAGTGAGGGGACGGGGGGAAATTACCTCTATTATCTGAGTGTGCCGCCGGAGGTTTTTGACGATATCACGATTGCGCTTGGGGAGAACGGGCTTGTGCGGGAGGATGACGGGCAGTGGCGGCGGGTGATTGTGGAGAAGCCGTTTGGGCAGGATTTGAATTCGGCGAAGGAGTTGAATCGGAAGATGTCGGCTGTGCTTACGGAGCAGCAGACGTTTCGGATTGATCATTACCTGGGGAAGGAGACGGTTCAGAATATGCTGGTGTTCCGATTTGGGAATGGGATTTTTGAGCCGATCTGGAACCGCAGGTATATTGATCATGTGCAGATTACGGCGGCGGAGAGCATTGGTGTGGAGCGTCGGGGGTCGTTTTATGAATCGGCGGGGGCGCTGAGGGATGTGATGCAGAATCACATGTTGACGCTGTTGAGCCTGGTGGCGATGGAGCCTCCGACTACTCTGCAGGGGGAGAGTGTGCGGAGGGAGAAGACGAAGGTGTTGGAGGCGGTGAAGATCATGGCGCCGGAGGATGTGTTGCATGATGCGGTGCGGGGGCAGTATGGGCCGGGGGCTATTAATGGAGAGCGGGTGCCGGGGTATCGGGAGGAGGAGGGGGTGGACCCTGAGAGTAATGTGGATACTTATGCGGCGTTAAAGCTGGAGATTGAGAACTGGCGTTGGGCGGGGGTGCCGTTTTATTTGAGGACTGGGAAGCGGATGCAAACGCGGTCTACGCAGGTGTTGATTCAGTTTCGGGAGGCGCCGTTGCCGTTGTATAGCGGGTCACGGATGAGCCGGATTGGTCCGAATCGTTTGATTATGCAGGTGCAGCCGTGTGAGGAGATTACGCTTCAGGTGAGGGCAAAGGTGCCGGGGCCGGCGTTGCGGACGGCGCCTGTGGGGTTGAATTTTAATTATGACAACCTGGGGGCGAGCCCGTCGACGGGCTATGAGACGCTGCTGTATGATTGCATGATGAATGATGCGACCCTTTTTCATCGGATTGATACGGTGCTGAATTCGTGGCAGATTGTGCAGCCGGTGCTGGATGTGTGGAATAGTATTCCGCCTCGGGATTTGCCGAATTATGCGGCGGGTTCATGGGGGCCGGAGGCGGCGGATGAGCTGATTAAGCGGGATGGGCACACGTGGTGGCAGGCGGATTGTTGACGGGTAATGTTTCACATTATATGAGTGGGATGCGAAGAGATGAAAGTTGAAATTTTGAATGATCAGGCGGCGGTGGCGCATCGGGCCGCGGAGCTTATGTGTGGTTTTTGCCCGAAGGGATCTGCCGGGGGGAATGGGTCGCGGGAGAGTGATTATTATACGGTGGCTCTTTCCGGGGGGACGACGCCTAAGGCGCTTTATAAGCTGCTGGCGTCGGATCCGTGGAGTCATCATGTGCCCTGGGATAAGATTCGCTGGTTTATGGGGGATGAGCGGACGGTGGCGCTGGATCATAAGGATAGCAATTTCGGGCTGGCGCGGGAGGTTATGCTGACGCCTATGGGGGTGGCTGAGGATTTGCAGTTTCCGCTGCCGCATATTGGTGTGGCTCCGCCGATGCAGGTGGCGAGTGATTATGAGACTGAGCTTGTGCAGTGGGTTAAGCCGGGGGCTGACGGGACTACGCCTGCGTTTGATGTGATGTTGCTGGGGGTGGGCGCGGATGGGCATACGGCTTCGTTGTTTCCGCATACGAGTGCTTTGAATCCGCCGACGAACAAGTTTGTGGTGGCGAATTATGTGGAGAAGCTGAAAACTTGGCGGATTACGGTGGCTCCGGAGATTATCCGTCATGCGCGTAATGTGATTGTGATGGTAACGGGGGAGGATAAGGCGGAGGCGCTGAAGCATGTGTTGGAGGGGCCGGCGGATTTTGAGTTGTACCCGGCGCAGATTGCGCGGGAGTTGCCGGGAGCGACGTGGCTGATAGATACAGGAGCGGCGGCAGCGCTGGAGAAGTAAGCGTCTGCCGCCGTTCGCGGTTTATCTATTGTTTGGGTTGGGTTAGCCAGGCATCTGGGAGGGTCGGTCGAGGAGGGGTTTTCCGAAGATAGGCTCGGTGGATTTCTTTTCTTCTTCGCCGCCGGTCTTTGGTGGCTGGGGTGGCAGGGGGGGCGGAGCCTTTGGCCGTTCGGGGAGGGGCTCGCCTTTGATCAGCATATCCAGCTCTTTGCCGTCGAGGGTTTCGCGTTCGATGAGGGCTTCTGAGACGCGGACGAGGATTTCGCGGTTGTCTTCGAGAAGTTTTACGGCGCGGATGTGGGCTTCATCGACGATCTTTTTGATTTCGGTATCTATGACGCTGGCGGTGGCATCGCTGTAGCGTGAGTTTTCGCCGCCTTCGCGGCCCATGCCGGCGTTGAAGATGCTGGAATTGTTATCGCCGTAGGTGCGGGGACCGAGGACATCGCTCATGCCGAATTCGCAGACCATGCGCGTGGCCATCTGGGTGGCGCGCTGGAGGTCGTTTCCTGCACCGGTGGTGAAGTCGCCAAAGATGATTTCTTCGGCGGCGCGTCCGCCGAGCATATAAACGAGGCGGTCTTTGAGGGCGCCACGGAATTGGGTGAAACGTTCTTCGCCGGGCAGATAGCTGGTGATGCCAAGGGCGCGGCCGCGGGGGATGATGGTGACTTTATGGACTTCTTCCTGGGCACCGACGAATTTGGCGGTTAGGGCGTGGCCGGCTTCGTGATAGGCGGTGAGTTTCTTTTCTTTGTCGGTTAGAGCGAGGCTGCGGCGCTCGGGACCCATCATGACGCGGTCGCGGGCTTCTTCGAGTTCGCCCATGCTGATGTCGTCCCGGCTGCGGCGTGCGGCGAGGAGGGCGGCTTCGTTGATGACGTTGGCGAGATCAGCGCCGGAGAAGCCGCTGGTGCCTTTAGCAATGATGTTGAGGTCGACGTCGGAGCCGAGGCGGACTTTGCGGGAGTGAACCTGAAGAATGTGTTCGCGGCCTACGAGGTCCGGGAAGTCCACCATGACCTGGCGATCGAAGCGGCCGGGGCGGAGCAGGGCGGGATCGAGGACGTCTGCGCGGTTGGTGGCGGCGATGAGGATGATGCCTTCGTTGGAGTTAAAGCCGTCCATTTCAACGAGAAGCTGGTTCAGGGTTTGTTCGCGTTCGTCATGGCCACCGCCGAATCCGCCGCCAAAACGGGAGCGGCCTACGGCGTCGATTTCGTCCATGAAGATGAGGCAGGGTTTGTGCTTTTTGCCTTGTTCGAAGAGGTCGCGGACGCGGCTGGCACCTACGCCGACGAACATTTCGACGAAGTCTGAACCGGAGATGGAGAAGAATGGAACATTGGCTTCGCCGGCTACGGCTTTAGCGAGGAGGGTTTTACCGGTTCCCGGAGGGCCGACCAAGAGGACGCCTTTGGGGATTTTGCCTCCGAGGCGGCTGAATTTCTGCGGGTCTTTGAGGAATTCGACAACTTCTTTGAGTTCTTCTTTGGCTTCGTCTACGCCGGCTACGTCGTCAAAGGTGACCTTTGTCTGGCCTTCGCTCAGGAGCTTTGCTTTGCTTTTGCCGAAGGTCATGGCCTTGTTTCCGCCGGCCTGCAGTTGACGCATGATGAGCATCCAGAGGGCGATGATGACAATGACGGGCAGGAGGAAGGACAGGAAGAGGGTCTGGAGGAACTGGTTGCCGGGGCGGGCGTTATACTCGACGCCGGCTCCGGAGAGACGATCAAGAATCAGGTTGGATTGATTGGGGAGATACTCGGATTCGAAAACGACTTTGTTGCCAGCATCGTCCAGGTAGTTACCTTTGATTCGGCCATTGCGGTCTTCCACCTTTTCGGTGATTTTGCCTTGTTCGGCCAGTTTCAGCACCTGGGTGATTGCAATCTGCTCAGACTGGTCGGCGTTGGTCATCTGCATGAACATGGCTATGAAGACGATGAACAGGACGAGCCAGAGAGTTGCGGATTTAAATCCATTCATAGGATTGAGAGCTCCTTAAACGGTCACAAATAAATAAGGGAGTGCATCGACCGTGCCATATATTGCACAGTCGGTGGCAAACTATTCGGGATAGAGTCGGGCTAACTGGTGGAGGAAATGAGCCAGATTTGAGCTATTGAGCCGGGGTCCAGATTTCGTAATGTTCGCTCGTAAAGTTCAGGCGGTAATGGTATTGTAAGGCTTCGCCGGCCCAGGGGATTTCTCCGGGGGTGAAAAAGAGGTACTTTGTGCCAGGACTGAGGGCGATATGGCTGAATTCCCGGCGGGCGAGGCGTTCGACGAGGGGAGATGACGGTATCTGATCTTTCCGGGCGAGGCGGGCATAGGGGAGGGGGTCGGAGAGGGCGTGGGTGCTGGGGCTGGGATGGGTGAAGGCGAGATCGCCGAGCAGGGCGGTGGGGGGGAGGTTCATGAGTTGTTTCTGGTGGTCGGACATGTGGCGCTGGGCGAGGATGGAGGGCATGGTCTTAAAGTTGAACCATGTGAACCAGGCGGACGGGATCATAAACAGCAGGAAGGCGATTGTCATGGCTGCTGGCCTGACCAGGGGCTGGTTGGGGACGGAATGGCCTGGTGTGGATGGGGCGGCTATATTAATGTATGCGGTGGATAAAACGACGGTGCTCAGCATGTAGGCTTCAATCATGTAGTTATAGCTGGCGCCGGCCTTGGCCATGGTAGTGAGGTTGACGACAAGGCTGATGAGGAAGTAAATGGATACGCCCCGGGTTATAGGGGAGGTGTTGCGGAGGATCAGCCAGATGGCGACGGGTAGGGCCAGAAACAGCCGAATGACGAGGTCCCAGGTAACGAAGGGGAACTCTTGAGGAGTTGTAAGCATTTGATAGATCAGGCGATAGATTTCGGTGGAGACTCCCATGGAGGAGGCGCCGACCTGGTTCAGGATGAAAAGGCCGTCGGTTATGAGGTGTCCTGCCAATAGGTAGCTGAAAACGGTGGCTGCGGTGGCGAATCCCCAGCCGATGGCGAGTTTTGGTTTTCTTTGATAGAGAAGAAAAAGGGCGTATGCGGCGGGGAAAGACCACAGGGCGGGGCGGTATGCGACGGAGAGAAGGAACAGGAACAGGGAGAGGGCGAGAGTGCGTGGGCGGGGGGGAAGACGGAAGGCTATGCAGGCGGCGGCGAGGCTCCAGAAGAGGGCCGGCCAGTCCCCGCGAAAGCTGACGCCGGGAATGGCCAGGCCGGGCCAGAGGCCGATGGAGGCGGTGGTGATGAGAAGGGCCATCCAGTAGCGCCGGGCGGGAATCAAGGCGGCGGCGGCGGCGGCGGCGGCTAACATATAAAGGAAGGCCTGGATGCGGCCGGCGAGGTAGTAATGAAATCCGAGTTC
This sequence comes from uncultured Candidatus Sumerlaeota bacterium, assembly GCA_964444305.1. GTDB lineage: Bacteria > Sumerlaeota > Sumerlaeia > Sumerlaeales > Sumerlaeaceae > JAKFFN01. The sequence goes on along the minus strand of CAYUGQ010000019.1, from coordinate 8,383 downwards.
GTGGACGCCAAGGATACGGAACGTCTGACCGACAGGCCAGGTGAGCAGGGGGCCGTAAGGCATGAGGCGGTGGGGCCACTGGCGCCAGTCTGAATAGAGGGGGCGGCCATTTGCAAGTTCATGGACTGCCCAGGGTACAATTGATTCGGGGTGACTAAGATCGCGCTGGGTAAAAATGGCTGGCATGCAAACGGCTATGAGTGAGACGGAGCAAAGTGCGGCCATGGTGAGCAGCAATCGATTAAATAGAAGAGGCATAGACCGGATTGATCTTCAGGGTTTTGAGTGGAGCAAGAAAATTCGCCGGCAGGCCGTGCTTGAAGGGCCCGTGGGCTGCGCGTTTTAATTACTTGAACAAATTTTTTATTTTTGCCGAGAATAATGATGGTTACGTCAAGAGCGGCATATATTTGATATGGTTTCACGGAACAGGTCGATTTTGCTTGCCTGTTGCTTGGGGCTGTATCAGATGAAGTCTGTATGTTGTGGGAGGTCTGCATGGTACGCCTGCAGACGATTAAATAATTCTTCAAGATTTGAAGGGAGGTACGTTTTATGACACAAGGGTTCAAAGCAACCCTTTTCGCCGGCGTGATTACGTTTGGTGTTGTGGCTTCGGCTTCAGCAGCGGCGCCTGTGATTACCGGTATTCCGGACATCACAATTGGCGACGTCGAAGGTGTGGATAACGAGTTCGTTTTCGATGCACCTTTAGACCTGAACGACTATGTCGAATATGACGGCGACAGGTCAGAGCTCCTATGGAGCTTTGGTGAAAGCGATGACGATGGTCTCGCCACCAATCAGTACACGATCAATGGAGTAGGTGCAGCAGTTTCCGGCCTTGACGCTATTGCCGATGAGATTTTGGATGGTTTTCCGAACACTCTGAATCCGGCTCAGCCAATTCCGGTTGCTCCTGTTACCACATTCCGTGACATCGTTCTTTCGCCGGAAGGCGGCCCAAATCAGGCTCCAAGCGATCCTGAAGAGGCTGAGCGCGGCAAGCTCATTACCTATTACGTTTCGAATGGTGAGGATGTAGCATATACAAACGCTATCATTCGTTCCGTTGACGGTGGTGACGACTCGATGACCCCATCTGCAAGCTGGGATCCAGTTGTAACGGATACCGACTTTACGGACTGGGTACCATCAGGTCAGCCTACAACAGGTGTTTCCATTGCTCGCAACAGCGATGGGTTGAACATCACAGTTAATGCCTTGTCGCAATCCGGTCTTGGCCGTGTTTACGGTTGGGCGAACAACTCGCTGATCGCTTACAACGATGTTGGTGTGGACAAGTACGTTCGTGCCAAGTTTTACATCTCGACAAGCAACGCCTGGAGTGCTCCGGTGAACGCGGTCCCAGGCTTCCGCCTGCGCGTTTCGAACGAAGACGCTGTTGGCGCTGCTGCTCACTTCGAGTATCCGCAGACGGCTCTTGCTTCTCCGGATCACGAACCACGCTATGCTCAGGCTGAAGCTCCAGACGCAGAAGATCGCGCTGGTCGCTACTTCCGTCCGAGCGGTGACGCTTCCACGCCTTCTCTGTATCGTGTGGACTTTGATCCGCTTGACGTTCCAGCGGCAGTCGGCAGCAACATCGGCGCTCTGTTTGAGTCCTATGCCTACAGCGATAACGCCAATGGCGTATTGACACTGCGTGAAGTTGTTCTCGGTACCTATGACGCTCTTGACGATTCCGAAGGTGAGCTCGTATTTGAATACGACACGAACTCCGGTCTTGCTGGTGGCGTTGGTGGAGCCAAGACGATGACATACGGTAACTTCAATGCTGAAGCTAACTTTGAGAGCGGACGCCGTCAGCGGCTGTACGTTCCTGGTCAGGCTCAGGATGCAGCTGAAGGCCCATGGGCGATTGTAGACGATTGGAGCGGTCCTATGGGCGCTGGTCTGATTGCTACCACCCGTGGTACTCGTGTTGATCGCTTTGCAATGGCTCTTATGAACGTTCAGGCGACGAGCAATGCTGATCGTCTGCGCCTTAACCCTGGCAAGCTGTACAAAGCCAAGTTCCACGCGCAGGGCATTCTCGCTGCAACATCTGAGAACCCAGGCGAAGTCCTTCAGGGCAACATGCGGTTCCGTTTCCAGACGGCTGGCAACACGCTCAGCTATCTGTACGAACTGCTCAGCCCGGCTGGTCTTGACCTGAGCGGCAAGGTGAAGGATATCGCAGTTGAAGCGATTCCGAGCCGCCAGTCTGCTAACCCGAACTTCGATTCAACCTATGCGGTTGATCCGGTTCTGGGTGCTCGTGGCGGCTGGTACACCCTGCTGGTTCCGTCTCCGCTTGACGCTGACGGAATCCGTATGGACCGCCAGGATGATGGTGGATTCGGTGTGTTTGGTGACGAGCCTGGTACAGGTTCGAACGATGCATCTCTGCGTGACGTAACGGTTGGTCTTGACCTGATTCAGGCCCCGACCCACCTCGTCATCGACGGTGGCGCATACCTGCACTTCTCCAACCCGAACCACTCTGAAGTTGGTGTTCAGGCAATTCACGTGTATGAGTACCCATCCATCGATGATGGTGGTTACGAGTACGGTGTTACTGCTCAATAAGAGTTAAGTGCTCTGGGTGGAAGGTCGAAAGGCCTTCCACCTTTTTTTTTGCCTGGAGGTGGACGGGATATCCGGGTGGCTGGGGAGTATGAAGTGTGTTTGGGGTATTCTGCCCGGTTGCGGGGCTGGGCTCAACGGGGCAGGACAAAGGAAAAACGGCCAGCGGGGTTTTGGCCCCGGGCCGTTTGATTGTTTAATGTCAGTGGGACAGACGCTTTGCTTTGCATCTGCCAAAGGGGTGGGGTGAGGGTTAGCCGAACCGACCGGTGATATAGTCTTCTGTCTGTTTCTTGCTGGGGGTGGTGAAGATGAGATCTGTCTCATCGCACTCGACCAGTTCGCCCATGTAGAAGAAAGCAGTGTAATCGCTCACGCGGGCTGCCTGCTGCATATTGTGGGTTACGATGACGATGGTGTACTCATTTTTGAGGTTATGGATCAGTTCTTCAATTTTCTGAGTTGCGATAGGATCGAGGGCGCTGGCGGGTTCGTCCATGAGAACGACTTCGGGTTCAATGGCGAGGGCGCGGGCGATGCAAAGACGCTGTTGCTGACCGCCGGAAAGATCCAGAGCCGAGGAGTTCAGGCGGTCTTTTACTTCGTTCCAGAGTGCGGCGTCCGTGAGGCTTTTCTCGACTTGTTGATCGATGATTTTTCGGTCGCGAACACCGTTGATGCGCAGGCCGTAGGCGACGTTTTCATAGATGGATTTGGGGAACGGGTTTGATTTCTGAAAGACCATACCCACCCGACGGCGGACGTCGATCACGTCGGTGCCGGATGCGTAGATGTCTTTTCCATCCAGCAGGATCTTGCCCTTCACCTTGACGTTTGGGTAGATGTCGTTCATGCGATTAAGGCTGCGAAGAAAGGTGCTCTTGCCGCAGCCGGAGGGGCCGATCAGGGCGGTAACGCGATGTTCCAGTACATCGAGGGAGACTTTCTTGATGGCCTGAGTGCTGCCATAGAAGATGTCTACTTCTGATGCGGAAATTTTCGTTTTGACGTCTTGGGTGGGTTGCGTCGATATCAGGCTCATGGTTAATCCAACAGTTTCCGGGTGTTCCCCGCTTGTTTAGTGTGTCTACCTCTTCATATTGGTAAACTGCAGTGGTACAGAGATTTCGCTGTCTTGGCGTAAAATCTGCATTACGGCTTGCAGGTCGTCGATTTTGTTTCCCTGCAGGCGGACTTTGTCGCCCTGGATGGAAGCCTGCACTTTGAGCTTGGTTTCCTTCACGAGTTTTGTGACGCGGCGGGCGTCGTCGCCGGTGAGGCCTTCCTTGAGCTGGACAAGGACGCGCTTGTTTCCCATGGAGGCGTCTTCTTCTTTGGAGAAGTCGAGCACTTTGGGGTCAAGTTTGCGGGCGATGAATCGGCTGGAAAGCATTTCTTTGATGGCGCGCAGCTTCATTTCGTCTTCGGTGACCAGTTTGATGGTTTTGTCTTTTTTGTTAAGTTCCAGCTCGGTTTTGGAGCCACGGAAGTCATAGCGATTTTGCATTTCTTTGACGACGGCGTTAACGGCGTTGTCGACTTCCTGCAGGTCAACTTCACTGACTATGTCTACTGATGGCATGGCGTTCCCTTTTGTGACTTGTGGATCCCACGAAGAATGTTTTCGCCGTGGGTTCGACTGTTTTCTATGAAAATTTCGTTACTGATGTCGCCGGCGGCGATTACGCCGGAGACGAAAAGGCCGGGCACGTTGGTTTCGAGGGTGTCGGGGTTGATTTTAGGGCGATTTGTCTCCGGATCGACCTCGACTCCGGCGCGGGAAAGGATGGTGGTTTCGGGGCGGTAACCGGTCATGGCGACGACGAAGTCGTTGGCGACGGTTTCGCGAGTTCCGTCTTGGCGCTGGAGTTCCACGGTGTGGGGGGTGATTTCGGTTACGGTGGTGCTGAAGTATGCTTTGATTTCGCCGTTGGCGATGCGATTTTCGAGATCCGGCTGAAGCCACCATTTTAGGGGTTGGAGTTTGTCTCCGCGGTAGACCATGGTTACGCGTGCGCCTGCGCGGTAGAAAAGGAGCGCGGCTTCGGCGGCTCCGTTTCGTCCGCCGATGACCATGACGTCTTTGCCGACGTATGGGTGAACTTCTTTATAATAGTGGGAGACTTTGTGCAGGTCTTCGCCGGGTATGTTCAGCATCTTGGGGAGCTCGTAGGCGCCGGTGGCAACGACAACGTTGCGAGCGTGGGCCGTGAAGCTTTCACCCCAATGATCGTGGCCTGTGGCTTCAAAGCTTCCGTCGGGTTTTTTCTGAATGCTTTCAACGGTGTGGCCAGTGATAATGCGGAGGTTTTTCTCCTGCACGTAGCGGCGGAGGTAGTTCAGGTATTCTTCGCGGGTGGGTTTGTCGCGGGTGATGATGAGGGGCATGCCCGGGAGTTCTACATTGGCGGCCGTGGAGAAGAATTCCATATAGATGGGCCACTGGGTCACGGCCTGGGCCATGGCCTCACCTTTTTCATAGATGACAACAGAAAGGCCAGCGTCCTGCAGGGTTGCGCCGGTGGCTATTCCTGCAGGACCGCTGCCGATTATTAGTACGTTAATCATTCCCATATCTGAGGGTATTGGCTAATCCCCTCAAAGATTCGGATTAAGCCAGTTCTTCAGGCTTAAAGAAGTTGGCGATTTCGACCTGGGCGCGCTCGGGGCTGTCGCTGCCATGGATCAGGTTTTCGGTGGTGGAGAAGGCGAGGTCGCCGCGGATGGTGCCGGGGGCGGCTTCGGTGTGCTTGGTTTTGCCTATCATGGCGCGGGTCATGGTTACGACGTCGTCGCCTTCGAGTACCATGGCGGCGATGGGGCCGCTGAGGATAAACTCTTCAAGTTCTGGGTAAAACGGCTTTTCGACGTGCTCTTCGTAGTGTTTGCGAGCCTGGTCGGGTGTGACGGTTAGCATCTTCAGTCCGACGAGCTTTAGGCCTTTGCGCTCAAAGCGGTTGATGATTTCGCCGACCAGTCCGCGGCGAACGCCGTCGGGTTTAACGAAGATAAGAGTTCTTTCGGCCATGGTGATTCTGTCTCCTGCGATTGATTTAGATTTTAGTGCCGAAAGGGCATACCGCTTAGGGGACTAATTGCATCAAAGTCTGCTGCATAAGACTGTGGAAAAGGGATGGGGGATGGGTTTTGGGCGGATCAGGGGCGAGGTTCACTGGCGCACTGGTCGTAGATTTTGAGGTATTCGCGAGCGGAATTTTGCCAACTGAAGTCTTTTTGCATGGCGCGGACCTGGGCGGCTTTGAATAGTTCGGGGCGGTTATACAGGGCCAGGGCCTGGCGAAGGGTGGTCATGAACTGGGGGGCAGTGTAGGAATCAAAGGTGAAACCAGTTCCCCAGCGACCGTTCGGAGCCATGGGTTCTACGGAATCGGCGAGTCCGCCGGTGCGCCGGACCAGGGGGAGGGTGCCATATCGGAGGGAGTAAAGCTGATTAAGGCCGCAGGGTTCGAAGCGGGATGGCATCAGGAAGATATCTCCGCCGGCTTCCATCTGATGGGCGAGGCCGTTGTCAAATTTCAAGGTGACGGCCATCTGGCCGGGTCGGGCTTTTGCGGCTTCAGAGAGTTGGCTTTCGTAATCGGCTCGACCGGTGCCGAGGATGGCGAGCTGGACGGGCATCTGCATGATTTGGGGAAGCAGGGGGATGAGCAGGTCGAAGCCTTTTTGAGGATCCAGGCGGGAAATCATGACAAGGAGGGGAGTATCGGGGGCGTCTTTCAGGCCGAGCTGACGCTGCAATTCTCTTTTACATTGTGCTTTACCGGCGAGGTTTGTGGCGGAGTATGGGGCCGACAAGTGGGTGTCGGTTTCGGGATTCCATGCGTTATAGTCAATGCCGTTAAGAATGCCGGTTAGGTCGGCTGATCGCCCTCGGAGGACCCCATCGAGGCCGCATCCATATTCCGAGGTCTGGATTTCGCGGGCGTAGGTGGGGCTGACGGTTGAGAGCTTTGTTGAGAAGAGGATGCCGCCCTTCATGAAGTTGACGGCGGTGTAATATTCAAGGGCTGTGGGTGAGTATAACTGAGGCGAGAGGCCGAGGTCTGCCATAATCACGCGGTCGAAGTTGCCCTGATAGGCCATATTATGGATGGTGAAGAGGGTGGCGACTTTCGAGAGATCAGGATCATCGGCCATGCCGGGTTCTGTGGCGAGCATGACGGGCAGCAGGGCGGTTTGCCAGTCGTTGCAGTGGATGACGTCAGGGGTCCAGCCGAGGCCTTTGATCAGCCAGGCGACAACTTTGCAGAAAAAGGCAAACCTGCGGGGGTTATCTGGGTAGTCTTTTCCATCTTCCTGGTAAAGGCCGAGACGGTTAAAGAAGTCGGGGTTGTTAATAAAATATATGGGCACGTCGGAACCGGGCAGAGTGCCGGCGGTGACATTTGCAGAAAACCGGTTTGGGCCGAGGGAGACGTCCATGTGGGGCAAAACGGTGGTCAGTTCCTGCTCGCCGTAATTGGCGGAGCCGTATCCGGGCATGGCGACGCGGACGTCGATGCCGGCGCGGTTCAGTTCGAGGGGGAGGGCTCCGGCGACGTCAGCCAGTCCGCCGGTTTTGGCGAATGGGGCCACTTCACTTGATATTAATAAGACTTTCACGGGGGGAAACTGCTCCGGAGGCTAACGGTTTTTGACTCTGCATGTGTAACAGTTGTAGCGAAATTTTGACCTGCAAGGTATCTGACTGCAGTTGATCGAAATTTTTCGCTGTCGCATGAAAGGCAAATCGACCGTTGAACATTATTTATATGGGTACGCCCGGCTTTGCAGTTCCGGCGTTGAGACGGCTTATTGATTCCGAAAAACATACCGTAACGGCCGTAGTGACTCAGCCGGATCGCAAGGTAGGGCGGGGTCAAAAGGTGCAGGCTCCGGCCGTGAAAGAGCTGGCGCTGGAACATAACATTACAGTCCTGCAGCCAGACCGTATTAAGTGTAATGATTTTGACAAGGTCCTGTCGGTTTACAGCCCGGATATTATTGTTGTGGCGGCGTATGGGCAGATTCTTCCTCCGGAAGTGCTAAATCTACCGCGCTTTGGCTGCATAAACATCCATGCTTCCATCCTGCCTAAGTATCGCGGAGCGGCGCCGATCCAGCGTGCTGTTATGGATGGTGAAAAGTATACCGGCGTTACCATTATGCAGATGGATGAGGGGCTGGATACGGGCAATATAATTGCTTTTGAACAGGTGGAGATCCTGCCGGATGATGATACCGGGAGTTTGTCAAACCTGCTGGCGGTGACGGGGGGTGAGCTGCTTATGAAGGTTCTCGACCAGATTGAAGCTGAAGGGCGCATCATAAGTACGCCTCAAAATCATGAGGAGGCTACCTATGCGCATTTGATGAAAAAGAGCGATGGTCTGTTGGACTGGTCGCTGGAGCGGGACCAGATTATCTTTCGTATCAAAGGGCTCCAGCCGTGGCCGGGGGCGTTTAGTTTTCTTCATGGCCGTGCGTGGCGAATCTTGTCGGCGGAATATTACGCAGATGAACATGGGTTGCTTGATCTGACCCAGGCGGAAGGGGGGGTGTCAGAATATGGCACCGTTATGGACCTGGTTAAGGGCAAGGGCTTCATTATTAATGTTGCTGATGGATACCTGCTGATCACAGGTGTGCAGCCACCGGATAAAAAACCGATGGCCGCTGCGGATGCTATTAATGGCAAGCTGGTTAAAAAAGGAGATATTTTCATCAGCGACCCGGCTTTCCTTGAGGGGACGTCAGAAATTAAATAATGACGCACCGGGCTTACCGGCGAGGA
>CAYUGQ010000018.1:0-31427 GCA_964444305.1 uncultured Candidatus Sumerlaeota bacterium | reverse complement strand
AGTTCCCACCATGTATTCGCCAGCTTCAAGTTCCACGGTAAATGTTCCGTCGTCCTGAGTGGTGACGAGACTATCGGCCACTGCGGCACCCTGGGCGACAAAAGACAAGACGCCTTTGTAAGCTCGGCCGCCGGCGGTGGCTCTTCCTGTGACGGCGGTGGGCCTGCCAAAGGTTGCGCGCAGTTCTCTCACTTCGCCTTCCCCAAGGGTTACATTCAGCGTTTTTTGGCGCGTCCGCTCTGCGGGTGCCGTAATGGACAGAGTGTACCGGCCGGGAGTTAGTCTTTCAAAACGGTAAAGCCCGGCGTCGTCGGTTCTGCCGAAGTAGGTTCGGGGGGATTCGGCGCCGGCGGTCATTAAGACGAGAGGAGCACCTGACATTGGACGGCCCTCCTGATCGCTGACGGAGACAGTGATGAGCGGCTCCTGCTTTGTCAAAGTGACCGACGTATCTTCAGGTGGAGCGCCGGGCAAAACGGTGAACCCCTCCAGGCTTTTTGTCGTATAGCCGGAGGCACCAATGACCATCCAGTATCGTCCCGGCTGGACCTCCGGAATAACAAACTCTCCCTTTCCATCGGTGAAGCTGACGTAATCAGGAAAGTCGAATGAAAGGGCGTCCAGGTGATAGGGTGCCAGGCCCACCCGTGCTTCAGCGATGGGTCGGGCAGTGTCTTCGGCGACTACGTTTCCCCGGACTGTGTGCTGCATACCGAGAGTCAAAGTTGCAGATGATCGGCCACCTTCGGATATACTGATTGGTTCACTTTCGGCAACCTTTAGTCCTACTCGCACAGCCACTCTATAGCGGCCGGGTTCGACGTTATCAAAACGCAGTTCGCCGTTATTGACCAGGACGGTCTGATCTCGGACGGGCACATACGAATCCACTGGAAGGACAGGTTCCGAAATACCCATCACCAGAGTGGAAATCTCATCCGCAGCTTTTAGGCGCATGAGGGAGGCTTGCATCTCTCCATCATATAGAACGGGCTCGGTGCTTGTGCTGGAAAAATCCAATACTACGGCGTCGATTCCGGCCAGCGGGGTGATGCCAATTAACATCTCTGTTGGAAGGGGCAGAGGGACATTTTCCAGAATGGTGACGGAGTACCCTTGGGCTTCTACAATAACGCGGCTCAGGGTATCGTCCGGGATATTGTTGATGGCAAATCGGCCTTCTTCATTGGTTGTGGCTGAGCGTTCGGCGGGGTTTACCGTGCCGCTGATAATGCGCACCTGTGCATTTTCCACAGCATTATCGCCGTCGAGAACGACTCCGCGGAAATCATGTTCTGGCCGCGGGGTTGGTGTCGGTGTTGGAGTGGGCGTGGGGGTCGGGGTTGGTGATGGCGTCTGCTGAGGCGTCTGCACACTCTGCGGAAGCTGTTGGCCGCTCCATGGGCTGTAATCACCGGATTGTGGGGTATCGCGGGGCGGGCGATTGCTTGGTCGCCATTCCGATTCTCCCGGGTAAATGGCTGTCATGCGGGGAGTATTGTCCTGAGTCATCGCCTGTTCTGCAGGGGTGATCTCGTTCCTGATAAGCACAATCATCGCAAACAACATGGATAGTGCAGCGACTAACCATGGGAGAAAATTCCTGGTGTTCATGCGCTCATCCCCCGAGCTCGCTTAACTTCTTAGCTCTTTAAGAAACGACTTAATTCCGGCATAAAGCAAGGGCACCATAATTTCATGATGTCCAGTGATTGATACAGGTGTTCCGCCAGATTGGGTTGGGCGCTGAACGACGTTGACATTGGGCCGATAATGTTGGATCATGTCCATGTTCACGGCACAGAAGTTTCGTATAGGACCGTTTAAGTTCCGAGCGACGGTGAGCGCTTTGAGAAAGACTTCAGGCAAAATGACCGCACTGCCTATATTCAACACTGCCCCGCCGTCATTAATGGTGGGCAAAGCCCCCGCCAGCAACCGAAAATCCCTCATGGTCCCCTTGCCATAAGCTTCGCCATTGCAAGATGGATGCTGATGGATGGTGTCTGTGCCCAAGGCTGAGTGGACCGTCAGGGGCACCCCCAGTCGGTGAGCATTGGCAAGCACGCTGACCTTTTCATATTTGGGGAGCAGATGACGCAGACCGCGGCCATAACTCTCGCCCAGTCCGCAGCCAAAGCGGACGCCGTCGGAAACGATTTTGTTCATCATTTCAGCGGTTTCTTGAGCCATGCCGAACATGCCTTCATCCAGCGTGGCTTCCACGTCTTCGCTGGTGGCCCCGAAATAAGCCATCTCGAAATCATGGATCGCGGCGGCGCCGTTAATGCAGATGAACGTGATCAATCGCTCTTCCATCATGCGGATTATGATGGGTGACAGGCCGCACTTAATGACGTGAGCACCCATCATAAGGACGATGCCGCGATCATGAATACGCGCTTCTGCAATCTGCTTTGAAGCCAGCAACAGCTCCTTGGCCTTCAAAGTACCGGGCAGGGCCTCGAAGAACTCGTTAAGCGGCTGATGGATATTAGGCACCCCTGAAAGGAGACTGAAGTCTACCTTCGTCGGCCGGCTACGCACACTGTAAGTTTTTATCTGGCTTAAGTCCGCCGGCTTGATGCGTTCGGTCATACCCGCGCTTCTGCTTCGAGCTCAAATTCCTCGTGGATTGCCTGAACTGCGCGTTCCACATCAGATTCGCGAATGATACAGCTAATTTTTATTTCGGATGTGCTGATCATTTCAATGTTGATCTGATTCTTCGCCAAAGCCCGGAACATGGTGGCAGCAACGCCGGCGTGGCTCTTCATGCCCACACCGACCACGGATATTTTCGCAATGTCACGATCATGACGTACTTCGCGTGCCTGAAGTTCTTTGGATGCATTTTCAACGACCTTTAGCGCATCTTCAAGGTCATCCTTTGACACCGTAAATGAGATATCGTTCGTTCCGCTTTCACCCACGTTCTGAATGATCATGTCCACACAAACATTTGCATTTCCGAGAATGGTGAAAAGCTCGGCGGCTACACCGGGCCGGTCGGGCACTCCAATAAGCGATATTTTTGCTTCGCCGCGATTATATGCCACGCCGCTGACGACGATATCTTCCATTGCTTTATCCTCTTTTACAACCATTGTGCCCGGTGCGCTTTCGAAGCTGCTCCGCACCTGCAAAGGTACACCATAATTTTTTGCCAGTTCAACACTGCGACTGTGTAACACCTTAGCCCCCAGACTTGCCAATTCAAGCATTTCATCGTAGGAAATCGCGTCCAGTTTGCGGGCCTTCGGAACCAGGCGGGGATCGGCAGAGTAGACGCCGTCCACATCCGTATAGATGTCGCAAACTTCTGCTTTAAGAACCGCAGCCAGGGCCACAGCCGTGGTATCGCTTCCGCCACGGCCGAGGGTAGTCACTTCTTGATCCACTGTGCTCCCTTGGAACCCTGCCACAATAACAACTTTGCCGGCGTCCAGCGCCCGTTGAACTTTTTCATTATTGATGCGGACGATCTTGGCTTTTCGGTGGCTGTTATCTGTGACAATTCCAACTTGGGGTCCGGTGAAAGAAATCGCCTGCTCCCCCTTTGCCTGGATGGCAATGGCAAGCATGGCAATGGTTACCTGCTCCCCTGTCGAGATCAGCATGTCGATCTCCCGCGGATCGGGATTTGCGGACAGTTCGCTGGCCATGCTCAACAAGTTGTCTGTTGTTTTTCCCATGGCAGATACCACAACCACGACCTGTTTTCCCGCGCGTTTTTCGCGAATGACCAGGTCAGCCACGTGGCTCACTCTGTCAGTATTTGCCACACTGGAACCGCCGAACTTTTGCACTACTATTGCCAAGGCCCGCATTCTCCTGCTTCTAAGAAATCGGAAACTCTATACCACAAAACTGCCGCATCAATTATCTGAGCGAAAAAAACTGCATTTCACCGGGCAGTTTTCTGCCGGATTACTCTGCTGACAAGAAATCTAAACAGCGGGCAGCTCCACCCAAATTTGGCCATCCCGCTCTGAAACCGGGTAGTGCTGTAGCTCAGACTGCGGGTTTGTCAGACCGCACCCGTCGGTGCAGTCAAACTCCCAGTCGTGCCAGGGACAACGGATGGTTGTCCCCTCCAGCGTACCGGTGGAAAGCTGTGCTCCACGGTGTGGACACACACCATCCAGGGCATATACCTTATCGCCGACGCGGCAAAGCAAAACGCTCAATCCGTCCAGCTCAAACTGAAGCATCTGGCCTTCGGCCAGGGCTTCAGAAACGCAAAGAGATATTTCCATGTCGTTTACAGCAACCCCGTGGTTTCAGGGTAGCCAAACATAATGTTCATGTTTTGCACGGCCTGACCAGCCGCGCCTTTCATCAGGTTATCTGTGACGCTGACAACAACTATAGTCCGGGTGCGCTCGTCTGCCACGACGCCGATATCACAATAGTTTGACCCGGTCACATACTCCACCTGGGGAAGCTGTCCAGGCTCATAAACACGAACGAAGGGTTCACCTTTGTAGCATTCCTCGACTATGCCGCAGGCCTCTTCCGTCGTAGGCATGTCCATGCTTTCCGGAACTCTCAGGTAGCAATCAGCCATAATTCCGGCTTTATACGGCCCCACGTGGGGAACAAAGAGAACAGTGACGGGCTGAGAGCCGGATGAGTCGCCGGGAGAACTGGCCACTGCCGTTAGCTCCTGCTCGATTTCCGGCGTATGCTGGTGATTGCCGACGCGGTAGGCTCGCACGTTGTCTGAAACGGATATAAACAAGTTTTCCGCTTTGGCCCCCCGACCTGCGCCACTGATGCCACTGATGGCATTAATAATAATCGGGGAGTCCAGACCAATGCCGACAGCTACAAACGGAGCGCAGGCCAAAATTGAGGTGGTTGTGTAACATCCGGGATTAGCCAACAAACTGGCAGTCTTGATTTCTTCCCGATAAAACTCAGGCAGACCATACACGGCACGTTTGTTTTTAATAAGATCAGGATGCTTATGCTCCAGTCCATACCAATGGGGATAAAGGGCACTGTCACCCAAGCGATAATCGCCGCTAAGGTCGATCAGCCGCGCTTTTCCAGAAAGCAAATCGGCGACATAATCAAAAGAATCGCCTGCACGCTTACAGGAAAACACAACGTCGCAGTCGGCCAGCTTCGCGTTATCCATCCCCTCAAAAAGGAGGTCGGTGCGGCCTCGCAGATGCGGATGTGCCGAATGCAACGGCTTGCCGGGGGAGGATTCGCTCACGGCGGAAACGATTTCCACGTGAGGATGATTCAACAGGATATCCATCAGCCGTCCCGCGCTGAGCCCCGCGGCGCCAACGATACCAACTCGGATATTAAGGGTAGTTGTCATTCCAATACCCTATATACTGTTGCGACCTAATGAATCATTTTCGCAGTTAAAATCCAAATATGTTCTTAACCTTGACGTTGCCTGGCGGGGAAAAATTAAATTTCGATTCGTCGACAGGTTGATTAATTGTCACATTTTTCAGTCGGATATAGAGATCGTCTTTGCGCGGAGTATGGATCAGACGCGGAATACCGTCCTGCTGACCAATCCACATTTTCAGACGGATCTGTTTGACGCCGATCATAGACAGTCTTGAGGGCGACCGCCCCTCCAGAACCCAGCATGGCTCGCCTTCTACCATTTGAGTACCGAGATACTTAATCGTCTTATCATCCATAGCCACGAAGACGTTCATCACCAGAGCATTGCTGACAAAGGTGTTAACGACGGGCCAGTTCGACGGAACGTATTTCGCCTGCTTCTTCCGGTGCTCGTATTTCCAGAGTCTGCTGTTATTGGCGACAAACTCTTCCACTTTTTTCTTACGCTGAAGCATCAGGTAGGCACCGACGCCACGCTTAATGATAATTGGCCCGCGTTCCACATCACGCCCCGGGGGTTCCGGCCAGTCAGGATTAACAGCGGGACCACCGTCTTTAGCCTTATCAGAATCCTTTTCGTCGTACTCCAAAAGGGCCTGCATTGTCTGAACAGTGTTCACGCGCTCCTGAACAGCCTGCAAAACAGATCTGACACTTTCTCCTGACTGCGGAGGATGCAACGGGCCCTCCTGCGCAAATGTCAGGCTTCCAGTACAGACTGTCAAAACCAGTAGGGCAAGCCATCTAACCGCGATTAAAATCTCCATCCCTGCTTCTCCTTTTAACCCTTTACAGATTAACGCACTACGCGCGTTCCGGCAATGCGATCATACAGGGTACGCCGTTCAATGTCTGCAACGGCGATGACGTAGCCGAATATGAGAATGAACTGTCCAAGCGTGGCCAGTACAGATTGAGGCGCGGCCAACGCAGGTAGTTGTAAAACCACCGGTGCAATGCCTCTTATGAATGCCTGATTCCACGTAGCGCGGTTTCCATCGGCACTGACCACACGAATGCCCAGGGCCATTTTGCCGAGAGTGGCACCAAACGCTCCGACCAGTAACGAATCATACAATACGCTGATGATAAGCGACCCAAGGATCCATGGACGCATTGCGCTGATAACATCACTCGAACCCTCGAGGAAATCTTGAAAGGTCACGTTGACGCCGGGAAGATCGCTCGTCGTTACCATCACAAGAACGATGGCGACGCTACAGATAATATTATCAATAATCTTAGCTGCAGCACGGGCAAAGATACTGGCCAGCGTAAGCGCACCATTGGCAATCATCCCATAAGCGGGTGTAGCCCAACCTGAGTTCGGCTGCTGCTGCCGTTGCTGCGTCATAGCCTTCTGTTGATAGTGGCGCTCCATGTCTGCGTCACACTGTCGGCAGAAAACCACATTGCCCAGCCGCACTCCGTCTCCGACTCCCAGCGGCCCGCGCGAGCACTGGCTGCAGTAACTGCCGTTGGCACTGGCACCGGGCATCTGCGGGGAGCCTGCGGGTGGTGTAATTACGGTGCTGGTCCCCATTGGCGGGGTGTTCGCCGGAGGCGGTGCAATATAAGGCCCCGACTGTCCGGGATGAGCCGGACTGATGTGGTTCACCAGCCCGGCCTCCCGTGCGTCTTTAAAAGACTGCCACGAATCCATCCCGTCTTTCCAGATCAGGGTTTCATCCGTTACGCGGCCTTTTGTGACAAGTTCCTGAAACTCTTCATCGCTTAGAGGACCGCGCTGGCGATCCTCTTCAGCGTAATACCATACCATCAGTTATTTACCTGTTGTAGAAGCACGTAGTAGTTTTTTTTACTCTTCACCAAGCAGGGCGGTAACCGCCTGCTCGAGTTGTTCACCGCGAACATCCACGGCGTTGATTTTACCCTCTTTATCCACAAGGATCATTGTCGGGTATTTCATAACGCCATAAATCTCCTGCACCTTGCCGCCATCATCGCCGCCATCAAACACCTGGGGCCACTGCAGATCTTCTTGCTCCACAAGCTGCTGGAGATCGGAGATGTCTTCGTCTGCGGAGATGCCGATAATCTCAAAGCCTTTGTCTTTGTTCGCATCGTATAATGTTTTGACGTTCGGAAGCTCGACGATACATGGACCGCACCAAGTGGCCCAAAAATCGATCAAAACAACTTTTCCGCGATAATCGGACAGCTTGATTGCTTTGCCATCAATGGTCGTGGCTTCAAATTCCGGGGCTTCTGCACCCTCTTTTATTTTGTCCCAGTTATCCGTCCGGGCCACTACGCTGGCAAGCTGATCCGTCAAAGAATTGAACAGAAATGCGAACTCGCCGTTCGGGAATCTTTCAAGGTAACTGTTCATGCCATCAAGGGCCGTTTTCATAGCTTCGCTGGAACTGGGGTTTAAAGACTGCAGGCTTTCTGAAATCGGGAGAGCCGTTTCGATGTCCTGCCTCAAAGTGGCGATGGCTTCATCGGATAGCTTGTCGCTTCCGGTAAGCTCGGTTTCATCTTGCAGAGCGATTGTAATTTCAGCGCCACGGCCAGAAAGAGCAAGGGTAGCAGAAGTAGAAAGATTGCTGGTGACATTATTAGTCCCGGAAACGACCCGTGTGCGCGCCATAACGGGCTGATCATTCTGGTACAGCGTCACAACGGTTTTACTGTTGGGGCCTTCAGCAGTCGTAACGGCGCTACCTTCCACGGGCTGGTTCGTAAATGGGAGGGCTACGGTCACAGACGTTTTCCCTTCGGGTGAAGCCGCGGCAAACAGAGTTTCCATAGAGAAGGTTGGGAATGGCGTACCCGCCAGACCGGCTACTTCGAAATTCATTCCGTCTTCAGCGCCAGTTACAGGCATTTCAAACGTGAAACGCGGGCCGGGGTTAGGCTGTGTTCCGGTTGTGGTTTCTTCATAAATTGTCATTGCCGAATACATAGTCAATACTTCAGCCTGTTTCTGAAGAACCGTAACGCTGGTCTGCATTTCGATCCGTTCGGTCTGGCTCTGGCCGGCCTCGGAAGCCGTCATACCGACAGAACCTCTGGTGCGAAACTGAAGCTGATCGCCCACTTCTAATCCGAAAGGTGCGGTGGACGCTGTGGCGGTGCCGGTCGAGACGTTCCCAGCCGGGGCCGCTGGAGCCACATCGACCGTCCCGGTGGTGCTCTGCGCGTGCACAGTTGCTGATACTACTACTGCTGCAGCCACCACACATGGTAGCCAAGGGTTCCTGCGAATTCTCATTCGATATCTCCGTAGTTGATGAAACGCATAAAGCGAGTACAACGTATTGAGCAAGAATTTGACCAAAGGCAGCGAAAATGGCACTTATCTGGAAGCGTAAGAATGAAGATGACGAATTTGTCACCGTCAAGCCGGGAGGAAGTGGTCCGGAGGGTCAAAAACAGGAAGAGGGTTTCGTAACAGCTCAGCCTGGTTCGATCGCCCCACCAAGAGCTCCTCAGCCGGCAACATCGTCCTCGTCGCCCGCTGAAAGTGGCGATTCAGCCAGCTCGCCTCAGCCGGACGTCCCAGCTAAATCAGCCGGTTTCTTCGGACGCATTCGCTCCGCCCTCGGCTCAAAACTGGAAAAAACCCGCGACGAATTCGTTGGTAAAATTCGCGAAGTGATCAAAGCGGCTGGAACCGTCGACGCTGATCTTATTGATCGCATTGAAGAAATCCTTATTCAGGCTGACGTTGGTGCTGAAACAACGATGCGTATCGTCGACGAAATGAAAGAGTTCGAAGCTCGAGGGGCATCTCCGGATGAACTGCTCGGCAGTTTTAAGTCTCAGCTTCAGCAGATCGTAGGCACAGAATCCGCCCGTCTGAGCGTAGAATCGCAGAAACCTTTTGTTATCCTCGTGATCGGCGTAAACGGCGTGGGTAAGACGACAACCATCGGCAAAATGGCGGCCGAATTCCGTGATCAGGGCAAGAAAGTCCTTATTGTTGCAGGCGACACTTTTCGCGCGGCCGCAGTGGATCAGTTGAAAATCTGGGCGGATCGCACCGGCAGTACCTTTATCAGCAAAGGCATGGGCGCTGATCCCGCCGGTACGGCTTTTGACGGCATCAAGCGGGCTCAGGAGGAAAACTACGACGTGGTGCTCGTTGACACCGCCGGGCGTCTTCACACAAAAACAAACCTTATGGAAGAGCTGGTCAAGATCGCCCGCGTGAGCGATCGCGTGCTTCCCGGCGCGCCTCACTCGACCCTGCTGGTGCTGGATGCCACCACCGGCCAGAACGCTATTACTCAAACCCAGGTGTTTTCTGAAGCTGTGC
Organism: uncultured Candidatus Sumerlaeota bacterium; assembly: GCA_964444305.1. Classification (GTDB taxonomy): domain Bacteria; phylum Sumerlaeota; class Sumerlaeia; order Sumerlaeales; family Sumerlaeaceae; genus JAKFFN01. Next base: position 21,763 of record CAYUGQ010000018.1, on the reverse strand, counting down.
CAGTTACCGGCATCGTGATGACAAAGCTGGACGGCACGGCTAAAGGCGGCGTGCTTATCGGTGTACGAAACCAGTTTAACATACCTATTGTGAAAATCGGTGTGGGAGAAAGCGTGGAGGACCTGCGGGATTTCCATCCACAGGAATTTGTTGACGCACTCTTCCAGGAATAGCCCCCAGTTTTCCAGCATCGGTGGGAAATTACCTGCGACAGGCGTGGTAATCCGCTGGCGAAACCGACTTGCGCCGAGCCATTTTTCAAAACTGGCAATATCTCTCTTGACGCAAACCTGCATTCAACCATGAATCTGACAGATTCTGAATTCGAGGAGCCTTTTTCGTGAGCACCAACAGACCGAACAACCAGCCGATTGTGGAACAGACCTTTGGCGAAAAGCTTGAAACCTGGTATGACAAAAACGGCAAGTGGATTAATATCCTTATCATTGTGGTGCTGGTTGGCGTGATCGGCTATAAAGGCATGCAGTGGATGAACGATCGAAATGTCATGAGGGCCAACTCGGCTTTCCTGGCCGCCCAAACCCACTACCAGACTGCTCAGTCTCAGCCTGAGAATGAACAGACCGTGGAACAGCTTGAGGCAGCCATAACCGCAGCGCAGCAGGTGGTTAATGACTACTCCGACAACCCTGTAGGTCGTCAGGCGCAGCTCATGATTGCTAATTCTCAGTATGCTATTGTAACGGCCAAAAACGCCCGGGACGTGGAACAGCTCGAAGCAGCGCAGGCCAGCTTCAATAAATATATTGAAATGGCCTCCACAGATGAAGAACGGGCCGCAGGCCATATCGGCGTTGGTAATGTTCTGGAAAATCTCGCATTTGTTCAGGACGACAAGGCGGTTCTCGATAAAGCCGTCGAATCTTACAATAACGCTGCCGACCTGGCAAAAGGCACGGCTCTCGCTGGTGAAGCTAAATTAGCAGCAGCTCTTGCCAAATCTGCCATGGCCAATCCAGAGGCTCAGACCGAGGCAAAAGAATTGTATGCTGAAGTGGTAGAAAATCGAACCGTAAACCTTGTATCTGATGATCTTCTTGAAAGCGTACAGGAAATACCGGCAACGACCGGCGAGCCCCTTTCGCCTGAGCAGGTTAAAGATATTTACAACATGGGTGCATGGTCTCAGCATCAGGTTGCGGCGGATGCGCTTGCTGAGTTGAAATAATACTCGGCGAGACTCGTAGTCGCAGTTTAAGAACCACATAAACATATTACCATAACAGGAGTGACCCTCAGGTGGCTGAAAAGGATCTAAAATACGAAGACAATGCACCAGGCAAATTTTACGTAGATAATACGTGCATTGACTGCGACGCCTGCCGCCAGATCGCTCCAGACAACTTCAACCGTAGCGATGAGGGTGGATACTCTTACGTTTTTAAGCAGCCGGAAAACGAGCAAGAAGCCGAATTGTGCCAGGAAGCTCTTGACGGTTGCCCGGTTGAAGCTATCGGCGACGACGGCGACGAAGAATAGTCCGCTTCACATAACAAGCTAAAAAGTAAAAGCTGCAGTAGGCTCAAATCCTCTGCAGCTTTTTCATTTATACAAGCGCCGTTTGTTTAACCCTGCCGCATCAAGTCTTCTGCCTGCCTGATATCCTCCGGGGTTGCCAAATCTTTCCAGTAGCCCGACAGCTCCACTATCCGGCATCGCAAACCGTCAGCAATCATCATCTGGACGGCATCCGTCACTTCATACTCCCCCCGGGCCGATGGGGTAACCTGGTCCAGATACCGGAAAACCTCATTGGTAAAACAATACATCCCCGCGTGAGACCAGGGAGTGGTTGATGTACCGACTGCCGGTTTTTCTACAATTCTCTGGATGTCGCCACTTTCATTCGCATAGACGGCGGCAGCGCGCCACGGATCGCCCGCATCCCGTACGGCAGCAGTCAGCTCACATTGTTCGTCATAAAACCGACCAAGCATTGCCTGAAAGTTTTTCGGAGACGTCATAATGTCCGCAAAAGCCAGCAGGACATCCGCCCTCCCCACCGCCTCTGCGGTCAGTTTAAGGGCATGGGCGGTGCCCTTCTGTTCTTCCTGCAGGACAAACTCAATGGTCACTTCGCCTTTGCGATAATCTGCAAGCGCATCCCGAAGCAGGTCTGACAAGTAACCAGTCACCACGACGACCCGCCGTATTCCAGCCGCCAATGCACCGTCGATTACCCATTCGACAGCAGGCTTGCTTAAAACCGGCAGCAAAGGCTTTGGAATAGTTTCCGTCAGTGTCCCCATTCGGGTCCCCCGGCCGGCAGCCAGGATAACTGCGACAATACCTTCGTGCCTAAACGTTTCCCGCTCAGGCGTGTCCGAGGTCATTCCGCGCTTGTGGCAGTCGTAATTTCGTCGGCAACATTTACGGCAGAAAGCTCATCTGACGAAACCGTCGCATCCGGCTCATTAAGATCGCGCGGCCCCTTGCCTTCGGCGAGCATTTTTTCCATCTCGTCTGCCCGAAGTCGCAGAAATTTCATGCCTTTAAACTCAGCACGGCCCCGCTCCCGCCGCCCGCGATTCAACCGCTCATTGCGATTCACATATTCCATGATGGGCTCCTCAATGCTTCGAGGTTCAGTGGAGTGGATGATGTTTACCGTGCCATCTTTACTATGAGACACCAGCCCCACATGGCCAACCCACACTCCGCCGCCAACGCCACGCACGATATTTATAAAGTCGCCTTCCTGCAACTTCGGCAGGATTTCCTCGATGGAATCGGAGGCGATATAATGGTCGTTCAATGTCTGCACCGGGATATCCTGGCCGATTCCAAAATTGCGGAAAAACCGCGCCCGATCGATTTTGGCCGTGAAGGCAGTAACTGTGGAAACTCCCAACTCGGTCGTCACATCTGCCAGAAGCCAGCCATTGTTCACATTCCAATCGGCCTCCGTAAAGTGGTTGCGCGTAGTCATTCCCGGCTCGCCATCTTTATAGCGAAGCTGCTGAAGCCAGGCATAAAACTCTTTCCAGTTCTGCCCAAGCGCCATGGCATACATGTGCTCACTAAATACGACACAGTCGCCCTTCTCGAGGCAGAACATGGGATCCGGATCGTAAACTTCGTGAGGAAATTCTCCCAGGAGATAAATATCATAAGGCTGCCCCAGGTTCTGTCGCGCCAGACGAACCACCCGCTTGCGGAGGTCCGGCTCATCCTTGTGAATGAAGCCCAGGTAGACGTCCACCTCCTTGGGGTTCATTCTATAGATGGGCTTTCTCTTCAGTCGTTCTATCTGCCATTCCCGCTGTTCGTCTGTCAGGCGAGGATTAGGCATATGCTGAAGGTACCAGTTCTTTCTGTACGGCGTCAGCTTCTCCCAGGGAACTTCCCGAAGAAACGCAAGCAGGCGCCAATAAGAGGTATCGTAATCAAGCTGTTCTGAATTGGCGATCATTTCGCGCAACATTCTCTCAACGCGCCGTTCCATGGCTCGGGTCGTTTCATTATCCCGCGGAGTGATATTCCATATCTTTGCCGCGGCCCGGCCGTCGAAAACCGACCTGGGAATCACGCGCTCTTCTGACCCTATAGCATTTTTCTCTGCCGTGGGTCCAGGACCCGTCTGCGCGACAGCCGACACCGAGATTGTTACGGCGAAACATAAAAGTAGTGATTTAATAAATTGTTGCATAATATCTCTTTAATCTCATTGCATTATTGAAGATCGTGCATAAAAAGTGAATCAATCATGGAATCTTGCTCCCAGCAAATACAAGTAGAATCTGAGATAGCTGCTTCAACTTTCGAGCAATGTTTCGGAGTGCCAGCTCAATGGGTTGCCGAAGCGCCTGGCAGGGTCAACCTTATCGGCGAACATACCGATTATAATTTGCTGCCGGTCTTGCCAATGTCCATTAACAGGAAGATTCGGATCATGCTTCGACAACGCCAGGACAGTCTTGTCCGGATCGCCAATTTGGACGATAGTTTTCCTGCAGTGGAAGTCGATCTGGCCCAGGAGATTCAGCCGGTACCTGGCCATTGGACGAACTACGTTTTAGCTGCGTTTAAGGCTGTACAGCAAGAAACAGCACACAACGGATCCGGGCCCTTGTCGGGCCTCGATATGCTGGTCAATTCTGATCTGCCGGTGGCTGCAGGTCTCAGTTCTTCGTCAGCGCTGGTCATCGCCTCCTGCCTGTCTTTGCTTCAGGTCAACGATATTTCCTGGTCAAGTCAGGAGCTGGCGGAGAAGATGGCTAAAGCGGAACGGTTTGTCGGGACAGCCGGCGGCGGTATGGATCAGACCGTCATTTCCATGGCCGAAGACAATTCTGCGTTGCTTATCGAGTTTGCCCCCTTGCGCCCGCAAAAAGTTGGCGTTCCCGATGGACTGGCCATTTATATAATTGATTCAGGTCAGAAAGCAGAGAAGACGGGTGCCGCTCGCTTTTCCTATAACCGCCGATCTCTCGAATGTTGTTTGTCAGTTGCCCTCTTGGCAGAAGGGGCCAGGAAGGAATTTGACACATCCCATTGGAACAGCCTCCGTGATGTTTATGACGCCTGCCAGGGAACCAGAATCCCATGGCCAGAGCTATTGATAAAGCATCTTCCCCAGGATCCACCTGACTTCGAGTGGCTTGTTTCGCGGCTGGGTCGTAAGAGAATTTTTGACCTCTGCGTTGCCCGTCAGCTAGACCCCATGGTTATCTCCGACTGGCTGCCAAATGGCGCTTTTCAACTTTACGCCCGTGCCGCTCATGTTATGGCCGAGGCCGACCGCGTCTATTCCTTTAGGGATGCTCTCATAGCGGAAGACCTGCCCGCAATAGGCCATTTGGGAAATGCCAGTCACGCATCATGCCGGGATCTGTATCATATTTCCACGCCTAAACTGGAAGAGCTTGCGGTCATCGGCCAGCAGTGTGGGGCATCAGCAATGCGGATCACAGGCGCAGGATTCGGCGGTTGTCTTGTCGGTTTCGTTCCGACGAAAACAGCTCAGAGTTTTGAAGTACGAATGCTTGAAGCCGGGATCCCGGCAAAACATATCATTCGGGCAATCCCTGCTGGAAAAGCCACAGTGAGCCGAGTGCCTGCGGGACCGACACATCTCTAGCGCGTATCAATTAAAACCCCCTGAAACGGCGAAGGCAGCGGCCGAAGCCGCTGCCACCCGGGGAGTTACCTCCTCCCCCCATCCCGAAATTAAAAACGGAGACCAGTTCCCTCGCGCTTGGAACCGGTCCCCCATTTCTGCGGCTTCCCTGTCGCAGAAAATAAACTTGAGGTGCTTCGCGTGTTAACCGCGCCGCGTGCCTCTACTAGTATCAAGAACCGGTCCGGGCAAACAAATCGCAGCGAAATCATCGTATAACACTGATACAAATATACTTAAAACCGATGATCAAATTTCTCTTAACACCGCCAACGTACCAGATGGTACAACCAAAACGTACACCGTGCCAATAAGTACGTCTAATTGCGCAAGGTCTCAGTGCCTGAACTCCATGCGAACACGCGTCCGAACTTCCAAGAAGCCGGCTGGATCCTTATTTCCCCAGGCAAAAAGTGCTGAAGATGCGATCCAAAATTTGCTCATCCAGTCGCTCCCCAAGAATTTCGCCAATATAACTGAGGGCGTCACGGAGATCAACCATGACCAAATCCCCGGACATTCCGTCGCCAAATGCCGTCTTGGCCATACGAGCACTTTCCAGGGCCCGCCGCAAATGCTCGGCATGCCTAACCCGGCTCATTTCCGCATCACCCCCGTCATCATCCGAACCCAGCACCCGTTCAAGCACCAGCTTCTCCAACAAGCCTAACCCATGTCCGGATTGAACAGAAAGCTCTATGTAATCCTTCGCTTCTCCACCGCGCAGGCCTGCCTCTGCATTGTCCCGCTTTGTCCAGATGCGTAATACCCGCTCAGGGTCAGCCGCTTCCAGCAGAGGCCATTCCGGCGGATTTTCCCTATCTCCTTCCGCCACTTCCGCCAGATGAAGCACAAGATCGGCCTGTCGAATCTCCTCATGAGCCCGTTCTATTCCGATCTTTTCGATCTCTCCCGCCTCGTCGCGAATGCCGGCGGTGTCCACCAGAGTCACTGCAACACCCTTAATTTCGATCGTCGCCTCGAGTGTGTCCCGAGTTGTCCCTGCATGAGGTGTAACAATCGCGCGCTCCCGGCCCACCAGTGCGTTAAACAGGCTCGATTTTCCAGCGTTAGGCTCGCCGGCGAGAATAATCCGCACCCCCTCCCGGTGGACGCGGGCCTTTTCGTGACCCGCCAACAGTTTTTCCATGCCGCTGATTCCAGCGTTCATGCGCTCCAGAATTGCCGCTTGCGCCATTGCCGGAATATCTTCTTCCGGAAAATCGATATGAGCTTCGATCTCCGCCGCAGCGTCAATCAATTCTGAATTAATCTCCCGTAAATGCGCACTCAGTCCGCCCCGAAGCTGCCTCAGAGCCAGACGCCGGGCCGATTCAGAGTTGGCGGCGATCAGATCAGAGAGAGCTTCCGCCTGAGCCAGATCCATTTTGCCATTCAGGAATGCTCTCCGCGAAAACTCCCCCGGCTCGGCTGGCCGGGCCCCGGCTGTTACGCATAGTTCAAGAATGCGTTCGACGATAACCCCACTGCCGTGACATTGAATCTCAGCGACGTTTTCCCCCGTAAAACTATTCGGCGCGTGCATGACCACACAAAGACAATCATCCACAGGGTCGCCGGTATCGTCTATTATCGTTCCATAGACCAGTTTCCCATGAACCCACTGCGATGGCGCCCGTTGTGCCGCCTTTGAACGCGGGACAAAAATTTGCCCTAGCACATCCCGGGCATCCTTCCCACTCAAGCGGATTACGGCCACACCGGCCATCCCCCTCGCACTGGCCAGGGCTACAATGGTATCGTCTGTTTCTAACACGTTGATTTACACAATCCAAAGCATTTATAGAGATAAAACTAAACCTGTCACTCTTACTATTGCCAACTGAAATACCAGGTGTTTGAGGAAAGCATGATTTTCAAAGCAAAGCCGTGGACAGTTGACCAGCTTGCAGAGCATCTTGCTGCAGCCGGAATTGAGCGCGACGACAATTTGATCCTGCATAGCTCTTTGCGCTCTGTCGGGCGGACGGAAGATGGACCTGCCACGGTGATCAACGCAATCCTGACGACAATTGGTCCGACCGGCACCCTGATGGCGCCAACCTTTACTTACTCTCTGCCCGCCTGGAAACATGATCCTTTTCACCATCGTTACAGTCCGGCGCGAACAGGTGCCATCCCCGAATATATGCGCCATCGTCCCGATTCCATTCGCAGCTTTCACCCCACACACAGTGTAGCTGTGATCGGCCGTGATGCAAAGCAGATCGCCGATGACCATCTCGCCGCTACTCCCCTGGGGACAGCATCACCATTTGGAAAAATGGCCGCGCGCAATGCGAAAATCCTCATGCTTGGTACCCGTCAGGATACCAACAGCAGCCTGCATTTGTGCGAGGTGCTTGCCGACCTTCCCTATATACACGTCTGCTTTACCGACGATGTCGACTTCGAATCCGCATGGTATCAGAACAACGACGGCGAAGTCGTCTTTACCCGCATATATGAAGTGCCAGGATGCAGCCGGGGCTTTCGCGCCATCGAAACGCACCTGGCGCAGCGAAATATCCTGCAACGGGTGTACATCGGTGATTCCACATCACAACTTCTGGATCTTTCCGCATTAATTGAAGCAAGCCGTGAAATCCTGACGGAAAATCCAACTCTCCTACTTTGCAGCGTCCCTAACTGCGGGATTTGTCCAAAGCGTCGACAGTTCATGCTTAACACCTGAAAGAGTCCATAGACCCGCCGGCGGACGCTGTTTTTTTGCTGACATGCCGTCCGGTTCGCTCTATTTGCCGCTTATGACTGATGATTTGACCCCTCACACTTTTAGTGACGAAGACCGCCGGTTTATGACCCGCGCACTGGAACTGGCCGCCCGGGGCCGCGGAATGGTGAGTCCGAACCCCATGGTAGGGGCCGTGTTTGTCCGTGATGGAAATATCATTGGTGAAGGCTATCACACCCGCGTTGGACACCCTCATGCTGAAATCGAAGCTCTGACAAATGCTAATAGCGATGTGGCTGGCTCGACCTTATATGTGACGCTGGAACCGTGTAATCATCACGGTAAAACCCCGCCCTGCGTCGAAGCAGTCATAAAAGCAAAGGTAGCCCGCGTAGTCGTCCCTCACACCGACCCCAATCCCAAAATGACCGGTGCCAGCCTAACTATCATGAGAGAAGCTGGAATCCAAGTCGACGTTGGTCTGATGGAAAAGGAAGCCCGCCGCCTGAACGAAGCCTTTTTAACTTTCCACGAACTGGGTCGCCCTTTCATGATTTTGAAATGGGCCATGACAATGGACGGTCGCATCGCCGCCATGACCGGCCACTCGCGCTGGATCAGCAACTCCGATAGCCGTGGCTACACCCATGAAATCCGCTCAGAAGTAGATGCCGTCCTTGTAGGAATAGGCACGGTTCTTCAAGACAACCCCATGCTAAACGTGCGCCTGGACCAGTATGAAAAGCGCCAGCCCAAGCGAATTATCGTGGATGGAAACCTGAGGATTCCGGCGAAAGCCAAAGTATTGACCGCGACACCCCCCGGTGATTGTATCATCGCCACCACCGATTTTGCTCCTGACCATAAAGTCGAGCGTCTCCGCAACGAAGGCCACCATATCCTGATTATGCCCGGGCGCCGGGGCCTGATAGATCTTCGCCACCTCATCACCAAGCTCATGGATTTCGAAATCCAGTCCATACTCTGCGAAGGCGGGGCAACGATGCACGGGTCGCTGTTCGGTGCCAGGTTGGTTGATAAGGTCGTCACCTTTATGGCGCCCAAAATTGTCGGGGGAAATGATGACAAAAGCCCGACAACCGGATGGGGTGTGCAAACAATGCTGGACGCCATCAGCCTGGAAGATGTAACAATCCGCCACTTCGGCACCGACGTCTGTCTGGAAGGGTACGTCCCCGATGATTTTCGCATCTCCGGCAAAAACGGTCCCGCCAAAGACGAAGACTAGGCCACTGCGGCCACCCACCAGCCGATCACTTCTAACCCGAAACCCCGTCCAGTGAAACAATCCAGGCTGACCTTTGTAACTATATAAGAATCCGAGGATTTTTGAGGAGATAGTTCAAAGATATGGCAATTACCGTTACACCGCTCGCAATTAAACAGGCCAAACAGGTCCTGGAAAGTCAGGGCAAGGCTGGCTGGGGCATCCGTGTGGGTGTTAAAGGAGGAGGGTGCTCCGGACTTTCCTACACAATGGACCTTAGCGAAGCGCCAGAGCCGGATGACAAGGTTATAGAATACGATGGCCTGAAAGTTTTTTGCGACAAAAAGAGCTATTTCTACCTCAGCAGTCTGACCCTTGACTACGTGGATCAGCTCATGGATGGTGGCTTTAAGTTCATCAACCCCAATGCAACAGCCACATGCGGTTGCGGCAGTTCCTTCAGCGCATAAAAAAAAGGCGCTTTTTTACAGCGCCGTACAGCCACTAATGGTAACTTCTCCGGCCTAATTTATATCTGGACCCAGACCGGGAACTAATCTGAAAAGCCGGATCCGGCTTTTCAGGCACTAGAATATAAAATATAATTACGTGAGCGGGGACCTACTGAGCCGCTTTTTCGACATTGAGGGCCTGGAGACCTTTTGGACCGCGGGTCATTTCAAACTGCACGGCTTGACCTTCCAGCAATGTGCGGAAGCCTTCGCTGAGGATGGACGTATGATGAACGAAAACATCCTCACCACCACCTTCCGGTTCAATAAAGCCGAAGCCCTTCTTGTCATTAAACCATTTTACTCTGCCATTTGGCATACTGCAACTCACCTCCGTTTCATTTTTACTACTTGTTGGACAAACTGGTAAAAAAATCAAAGGTACGACAGAGTCCTCATGAAGGGGCGAGGGGCAGAAGGCCCGGGGGTCAGCGTGTGAGCGACAACTGAATTTCCGGCACTTTTACTCCGTGCTCCTTTAAAGGATGAAATAATCCCTGCAAAACCTGCTGGAAACAGTCAATCAAAAACTGCAAGTAGCTGTTTTTCAGACAAATCCCCTGATTCAGCGATCCGGATTTAAAGGCTTCTGGCTACCCGCCAACGTTGCCAAAGCCAAAAAAAACCCGGACCCTGTACAGGATCCGGGCTGGCCAAAAGTTTGGCAGGTTTATCAATAGTTGGCAGGAAGCAGCGGATGCCGGCCAATGCCAGAGGCGTGCTTCTGAGAACGGTAAACGTCACCGTTTGAGATCGTTCCGTTAGAAGGATCATACATAATGGTACGCGGAATGTAGTTAACTTCCGAGAACTCACCACCATTAGGGATATTATTCCCCCAGCCATCCGGGCCAGCCGCCCAAAGAGCATATTGACCAGCAGCCTCTTCAACCGCCCGATAAGTGGTGGGTCCCGCCTTTTCACGACGCAGCGGAACATTGATGTACATATAATACTGACGGCCAGACAAAATTGTGTTTGGCCCATACATCGCCAGCTTGCCCCGCTTATACGGGTCAATCAGCATCTCCGCCGACGAAATATACGAAATCGGCGTGGTCAGCTCATACCCAATCGTAAAATTTGCTTTCGGCTCTGCCTGGACATTACCGCCAGCATAAGAACGATAGATTCCGCCACCGGCTCCGTTTCCCGCATCGGAAGAATACTTGTTATTATCGATGCGGTAACTTTCCATTGCGGTAACCATCGTCCGCATATCTGCCACACACTTGGCATTCTTGGCCCGAACCTGTGCTTCAAGAAAGTTGGGCACTGCAATTGCCGCCAGAATGGCAATAATCGCAACTACAATAAGTAGCTCGATGAGGGTAAAGCCACGTTTAAACATAATGACACCTCATAAATATATAACGTGAGAAGCAGCCCGCCCTAAGAGAGGGACCCTGTCTCATTTTCAATGTTATAAAAGGGAAACTCCTGCGGATGTCAATGCCGTTTCGGGGCTTCGGCAGAATTATTTTACGAAAATTCTTACTCTATGGCGTATAGGTCACGTTAACATCATAACCGCGAGAGTTGATGTCACCTTTTTGTCCTCGGAGGACATCTCCTTTTGAAAGCGTGCCGTTGGATGGATCATAAAGTGCCCAAAGCCAATCGTTCACGTTGTTCCCATCAGCAAAGCCTGCCGGCAATGGCCCTGTTGTAGAATCCGGCCCTTTGGATGCCAGAAACCAGTCTCCGTGAACCTGCCGCGCTTTGGCGTTACCGGGAGCGGTAGGGCCAGGCAAAGTCCCCCACGGGATGCCAGCATGGGTAGCAGAGAGCCACGTCTCACTGAATGCCCGATAGCGGAATCGACGCAATACACCCTGATTAGCTCCAGACTGCGATTTTGCAAAAACATCCTCCAAGCGCGCATTCGGAAGGTAGGAGATCGGAGTGGTGAGCCCCTGGTTTAAGTAATATGCGTACCAGACGTCCCCGGCAAAATCGAATGGATATTTATTGGTATCAATCTTGTACGATTCAATCGCCGTAGCCACCGTCCGCATATCCGCTACCACGCGGGCCACTTTAGCCCGGGTTTGAGCCTCCAAAAAATTGGGCACTGCAATAGCAGCGAGAATCGCAATAATGGCCACAACGATAAGCAGCTCAATCAATGTGAAAGCTTTCCTAATCATAGCTGATCTCCCTGAAATTATTGTATAAATGTATTAAAGACAACCCGCCTTCCGGGGCGGCACTAGTCAACCACAATTGACACAACCTTTTAGTAAAGATTTTCATGCCAGGTAACTGTAAAATTAAGCGGGCCTGAGGGTGATCTCAAGAAATCCGCGCGTGCAGGCTGGACTTAAAGGCGCCTGAAACTGAATATCTTCTCGAGCCGCTGACTATTAAACCAGTCGGATTATCGAATACTGAATTAAGCAATTTTCTGGAGGCATACACACACAATGTCACGTAGGCGCGAGGCCATCAAGCGCGTCGTTCTTCCCGATCAGAAGTACGACAGCACACTGGTTACCAAGTTTATCAATAGTCTTATGCTGGACGGCAAGAAAAGTACGGCTGAGAGCATTTTCTACCAGTCGATGGATACGGCGGTGGCAAAAATCGGTGGCGAACAGCCAGCGGTTGAAGTGTTTACCCAGGCTCTGGAAAATGTAAAGCCTTTGCTGGAAGTTAAGAGCCGTCGTGTTGGTGGTGCTAACTACCAGGTTCCTGTGGAAGTTCGCCCGGAACGTCGTACCTCCCTGGCCATTCGCTGGCTGTTGGACGCATCCCGCAAACGCGGTGAGAAAACCATGGCTCAGCGCCTGGCCAATGAGATCACCGATGCATTTAATAACACGGGATCCGCGGTGAAGAAGAAAGAAGATACTCACCGTATGGCAGAAGCCAACAAAGCGTTTGCTCACTACCGCTGGTAGTAGTCCCTTATAGACTGAGTTTCATCCCCGGTGCGAAAGCATCGGGGATTTTTTTTGCTTTACCCTGACGTCATCTTCCATCCCACTCATGCTGAAATTTAAAAATGACGTGACCTGCAGACTCCCCCCACTCCCTTTCTCCACTTCCGTAAAAGGCGGTTCCGTCCAGTCTCAAAGCCTGACAACCTGCTGCTGATCGATGGGATCTTATGGAAAAAGCAATTTAATGCATCAAAGACGCATTTTTCTCTTGATTTACCCTCCTGCGAAAAGTGATTTCTCACGCGAGGTTAACACAAATACTAAATCGGAGGTCAAATCTCATGAAGTTCGTGAAGGTTGCTTTCTTGGCTGTGGCTGCTGCCACAGTTCTGTCGGCTTGCTGCCATACGGCCAGCACTAAGTGCTACCCGTATCCGCTGTACGACTACTCGCCTGCCCGCATCTGCGGTGCAAGCTGCGCTCCTGGTACCCACGCCCATGGTGTCCCCGCAGGCCCTGCCTACGGCGCTCCTGTAGGATACTAAGAGCATAATGGTCGTCAGAACATTTTTGGCAGTGGTATTAACTCTTCCCCTGTTGGGTTGCGCCACCAAGCGCTACGTAGCCCCAGCTTGTGCAGTCCCTGCACATAACGCGCTGGGTGGATGTGCCGGTAACACCGCTGCATGTATGCCGTCTGTTCCCAGACCTTACGTGCCCGCCGACACATACAATGGGGCGGATCTCGCCACTTGTCGAACATACTATTGACAGCCAGCTTTAAAAACAAAAGCCGCCGAAAGGCGGCTTTTTTTTTGACCTCGCAAGCTCAAATTCATCCCCCACACCCTCTCCCCTCCTCCCCAAAATTTCCCCTGAACTACTCCATCAAATGCTTGCCCCTGCATCACAACCCCATTATCACTCCCACAAATCTATCGAGGCATAACCACGCGTGAGCGAATCAACACCCGCATTTACCCGCAAACATCTGCTGGGTCTGGAAGATCTAACGGCTCAAGAAATCAGTCTGATCCTGGATAACGCCAGTTCCATGAAAGCTATTTTTACCCGTAGCGTCAAAAAAGTCCCCACCCTGATGGGCAAAACCATCTGTACCCTGTTTTTCGAAAACTCCACCCGCACCCGCACCTCATTTGACATGGCCGCCAAACGGCTCTCTGCAGACGTGGTAGCCTTTAACGTCTCCACCAGCAGTGTTTCCAAGGGCGAATCCCTGCTGGATACAGCGCGCACCATTCAGGCCATGGGCGTCGATTACGTCATCATGCGCCACAGTTGCCCCGGTGCACCTCATCTTCTGTCACAGCGCTTAAACATGAGCGTCATTAATGCCGGTGACGGGGCCCATGAGCATCCGACCCAGGGCTTGCTGGACACTTTCACAATCAGAGAGAAACGCGGCAAGCTCGAAGGGCAGACCATCGCAATCGTTGGAGATATTCTTCACAGCCGTGTCGCCCGCAGCAACATCTACGCACTCACAAAGCTCGGCGCAAAGGTGCGACTAGTAGGGCCAAAAACCCTCGTACCACGCTATTTTGAAAAGCTGGGTTGCGAGATCCACTACTCGCTGGAATCCGGCATCAAAGGCGCCGACGTTATTAATCTGCTTCGAATCCAATTGGAACGCCAGCGGGCAAACCTCTTCCCGGGTATCCGCGAATATCGTCACCTCTACGGGCTGGATAAAGACCGCCTCTCCCTGGCAAAGCCGGATGTCGTTGTTATGCATCCCGGGCCGATCAATCGCGGCGTTGAAATCAGCCAGGAAGTCGCCGACGGACCTCATTCTGTAATCAATGAACAAGTCACCAATGGCATCGCCGTTCGGATGGCAGTGTTATATTTGCTGGCCAGCGGTCGGGGCAGCTAACCCCGACCGCGCCAACCATCTACTACTCCACCCGCTGCATGACAAAGCATTTTAGATAGTCCGACTCGGAATGGCCAGGCAACACCGGATGATCAGGTGCCGCGCCTCGACGTTCGAGCACTTGAAACTTCATGCCAGCTTCCTGGGCTGCACCAAGCAGTGCCGCATCCAGATCCTCCGTGGAGAACACATGACTGGATGAGCAGGTGATCAGAATTCCGCCCGGTTTTAGCCGAACCATTGCCAGGTAATTGAGGGATTTATAAACTCGCGCGGCATCTTCCCGATGCTGCCGCATCTTCGCAAAAGCCGGCGGATCACAGATGATAATATCAAACAATCTGCCGGGCTCAATTGCGCGCAGATATTCGAAGGCGTCATCCTCAACAAAGCTCACTTGGTCTTCCAGACCCGAGGCCGTAGCGCCGGCAATGGCCAGCTCCACTGCTGCATGCGAAGAATCTACACCTATGACCTCGCCTGCGCCATAACTGGCTGCCCGGAGAGCCCACTCGCCCACGTGACTGTACAGAGACAACACACGGGTCTCACTGGTGCAATATGGCTTAAGAACACGACGGTTTAGCCGTTGATCCAACGATACAGCCGCCGACTGACTTCCCAGCACATTGGCAATCAGAGTAACCGTATTGTTTTCTTGCACCGTGACCTGCGCGGGCATATCACCCAGGATCTCCGGCGCCTTCGTCTCAAGCCCCTCGCGGCTGCGCATCATGGCATCGCGACGAACCACGATCCCGTCTGGAGCACAGTACTCGTTCAACCGATCGATGATAAACTGCATATGTCTGTCTATCGCCGCCGTAACGGGTTGAATCACCAGACAGGCGCCGTATTTATCAGCAATCAATCCCGGCAGACCATCACTCTCGCTAAACACCAGACGACAGCTTTCTTTAAGCAGACCCAGGGTGCGCCGACGCTCAATGGCCCCCCGCAAAGCTTCTCGAATGTACGTTTCATCAAATCGAAGCCGCCGCAGGCTAAACATCCGAGCCCGAATTCGTGAATCCGGGTTATAGAGTGCCGACCCAAGAAAGCGGCCATTATAATCATGCACATAAACCGTCTCACCCGCCACAGGATCACCGTCAGGAAGAGCACTGACTACAGATTCATAGATCCAGACCGGCTGAAGCGGAAGCTCTTTCCCCGCCTCCGGTGCGATCACCATAGTTTTTGCTGCCTGATGATCACCCTTTTTCAGCAAGGCTCCGGGAGCAAATTTCTTATGGGTAACCGGCGCTGCCGAGGCCGTACTGGCTTCCGGCGATTTAGCATGATCCGGCTTCGTATAACCGCCTGAACGTTGTTCACGATTATTGAATTCTCGATCCTTAGACTCTTTGCGGTCATTGAAGGGACGTGATTCACGACGTTCATAGCCGCCCTTACGAGGCTCGAAACGGTCATAGCCGCCGCGCTCAGGACGATCATAAGACGGCCGATCCGAAGATCTGCCCCCCCACTCCTGATCTCTTCCGGGACGCGAGAAATCACGCTGTGGTTTCTCCCCATAGGACGGCCGATCTCCATAGGGAGGCCGATCTCCGAAGGAAGGCTTCCCGCCATAAGAGGGCTTACCTCCCTGAGATTGCTGATAACTCTTGCGCGGCTTGGTGCCAGGGCCAGAACTAAATGCCGGACGATCTTTCTTCCAATGAGGTCGATCATCGCCAGCGCCCGATGCCGGACGCGGGCGGCCCGGCGAGAAATCACGCTTAAAGCCAGGCGCACCACCGCCTGAGCGGGCTTTCCAATGCGGAGTATCACCACCGCTATGGCGTGGGCGATCTTCCCTAGGTTTCCAGGCCGGCCTGTCCGATGGCGAAGAATGTCCACCACCACCATGTTCCCTGAATGGGCGAGCTGGCTTAAATGGCCTTTCCCCGCGATCAAAATCTCCGTCGTCTTCCCGACGCTTTCCGCCAAACTTAGACGGTCCACCGGGACGGTCGCCATAAGGCCGATCTTTCCCTGTCGGGCGTGGGCCACGCGGTCCGGGGGAATTTCTGCTAAAACCCCCGCCTACTCCACCTGATGGGCCAAAAGGCCGCTTCTTTTTTCCGAATTTGTTCATCATCTACATTCATGCCGCGCGGCAGAGAGATTTATCCGCCGTTGCTGGGAGGTTTGCCCGCGTCCCAAATATAGACCGGTTCATACCCTACAGAAAGCGTATACGTGCCCGCGATAGGATCGGCTGTGTCACCCGGGCGTTTCGTAGTTGGAATTTCAGCGCCGAGATAATCAAACGCGTACACTCCCCCACCGTGCGTCATATCTAACTCAATATTCTGCGATGTTTCGGGCGAATCCGTCCATGCAACGTAAAGTTTTCCGGGCCATTTATTGCTCTGCTTAACCAGATTAAAGCTATAAACTGTTGCATTTCCCTGCCGACTGATAGTTGGCGAAGTCGCGCCACTCACAGCATAGGTGAGTACATTGTAAGCCACCCCCGAAAGCCGCGGCATCAGGCGAGCGTCCAGCAGCCCTGTTTTCCCTCGAGGTCTCCAGCGATTATATCGAGACTGAGCGCCATCCTGATCTATCAGATTGTTCCAGGTAACCTTGTGAATTCCATTAGCCAGCGCCATCACGTGAGTGCGAACCAGGTAGTTAGCCTGCAGGTCTGGCGTAACACCGTCCGGGCCGACAGGCCATCCCGTACCAGCTATCCAGAGACTGACCGTCGTTTGATTTAGTTCACCCAGAAAATCCGATGCAGCTTTCATCTGCTCAGGAAAACCATTCTCTTCCGGCGACTTTTTTGGATCCTGAGGAAAAAGATCAAAAGATATTCCGGCAATCAACGGCAGAGTTTCCGACGTCACAACTTCCCGCAGATACTGCGCGTTAAAGCCATTGGTCGGGCCCGTCAAAAGCGGCGTTCCCCGCGATCCTTCCTTAGCTGCATTTCTCAACCCATTAGCCGTGGCCATCAGCAGTCGTCGGTAATCCGCCGGATTGGGCCAGGTAGCCTCCGGTCGATCCCAGCAATAAAATGCCCACATCAGATCCCGATAGGTAGACCCCAACAAACTCACCCCTCGTTCCCAGGCAGCAAGCGTCGAAGTTGTGGTCGATGGAAACTCATTATTCCAGGCAGCACGCCCAAAGAGGCTGATGACCGGCCGCACCTGATTGCGGCGATTTATCTGCAGTGTCTCCCCCATACCACCCAGGCGAAAAGACCCCTCTGTGCGCTGGATATCCGGCCAGTTAACATACGTCGGCACGAATGAAGACCCCAGCCTGCGCTGCCATCTGGCAAGGCCGGGCCCGCGTTGGCGACGATCCCCTGTCTGCATATCCAGCAGGTTTGATCCGGCGATCATATATGGCCACCGGTTTTTCAGCATCTCGTTTGATTGACGCCCCAGCACCACTACGCGCAAGCGGTCAATTCCGGCTACGGTAGCCGTAGTTGGCAAATGTTCAAGCGCCACACGCGACCCGAAAACTGACTGGGTCGTAATTCCATAAGGATTAGACTCCACTTCAAACCGGGCCACGCTTTCACCATAATTAATTGGCATCGGAGCCCGATAACGAGCCTTCGGGAAACGGTCAGATTCTTCCTCCAGAAGCCGCAAAGTCACCATGTAATCCCCGGCCGCCGGTATAGCAAATGTCTCAGCCCCGGCTGTCAGCTCAAACGTGTTATAAAATCGGGAAACAACCAGTCGCCCGCGGTGATCGACCGCGCTGATATGCGTCGTCGCCGGCATTGACCCACTCCCCTCCTTCAGGTCAAGCATCGCCGTCGTCTGCTGGTTCGCCAGCATCACAGGAAGGCTACCCTCACCAAGCAGGTTGAGCTTTGGCAGCCAGGGCTGTATCTGACTTTGCGGTTGAGGCTGCCGCGCCTCCAGCCGAATCGTACTGCTCGAGTTATCCGTCACATCATGCACGGTAAACCAGGTATTCCCTTCGCCTCGCACGAAAACTGAAACGAAAGCCTGGCCTGCATTGAAATTAACTCGCGTCGGCAGCAACACATCCGGCTCAGCCGTGCTGTCCAGCCATAAGACGCCGGTCGTCTGACCGCTTCCGTCAGCAGGCAGCTCTTTGCTGATGTTAACCACAAGATTCGTATTGCTGTCTACCACAGGTGCCGAGTTAAGCACCCACCCGGCAAAACACTGTACCCCTGTAAATACAACGCTGACACAAGCAAGCAGACGTTTCCCCAATTTCCTAATCCTTTACAAAAATTAAGCAGATACTAAATCGCTTGCGCGCTATACCCGGCTGCATCTACGGCCTTGACAAAATCATCCGGTTGAGCACGATCTGAATCATACTCCACCTGGGCCGAGCCCTCTTTCACAGAGACATCAGCAAACTTTGCCCCGGGAACCGAGCTCAATGCAGTCAGCACCGTTTCCACGCAATGATCACATGTCATACCATTAACCTTCAAAAGAAGCTTTTTATCAGACATTTTCCCTCTCCTGTTCGGCATCAATTTCGTTGTGCTATGGCAGGAATAATCATCAAGCAAGCACGAAGCCACCTAAGTAGACACCGCCAATGAAGATACCAGTTTATTTGGATTGCCACTCAACCACCCCCGTAGACCCCCGCGTGGTCGAAGCTATGCTGCCCTGCTTCACAGATCACTTCGGCAATGCGTCCGCCGCAGTTAATCGCCACGGCAGCGCCGCATTAGAACTGCTCCAAAACGCGAGAGAAAAAATCGCCAAAGTCGCCGGAGCGGAGCCGTCCGAAGTCATTTTCACCTCAGGAGCAACGGAAGCCATCAACATGGTGATCAGAGGCATCACCCGCGGCAAAACAGCACCCGACATCCACATTATCACGTGCCAGACAGAACACTCAGCCGTTCTCGACACCTGCGATTTCATGGAAAACCAAGGTGCCCGTATTACTCGCTTACCGGTTAATTCCGCTGGAAAACTCGACCTCGCCCGGCTCGAAAAAATCCTGCGCGACGGCGCTACCCTGGTCTCGCTTATGCACGCTAATAACGAAGTTGGCGTAATCCATCCCATAAAGGAAATTGCTCTACTGTGTAAACAGCACGGCGTTTTACTTCATGTAGATGCAGCCCAAAGTTTCGGAAAACTTCCCATAACATTCCGTGAATCTCAGATTGATTTCCTATCCATTAGCGGCCACAAGCTTTATGCCCCCAAAGGCATCGGGGCCATGCTAATCCGCCGCCAGATGCCTCCGCTGCGTATAGATCCGCTGTTACACGGCGGATCTCAGGAAAGGGGCCTGCGGTCAGGAACCATTAACGTACCCGGAGCCGTCGCCCTGGCCCGCGCCGCAGAACTCTGCCAGGCCGAGATGGGAGCGGAGCAGAGTAGAATCCGCGACATGCGAGATTTATTATTAAACCTGATCAGCAAAGAAATACCGGAACTCTTCGTCAACGGGTGCATGGAGCGCCGCCTCGCAGGAAACCTTAACATTTCCTTCGCGGCCCTGACCGAACCCCATCTTCTTTTGCCAAAACTTCAGGAAAAAATTAGCGTAAGCAGCGGCAGCGCCTGCAAATCTGGAAGCCAAAAACCTTCCTACGTGCTGACAGCTCTTGGTGTACCTGATGATCTGGCAACCGCAAGTCTTCGCTTTGGTATTGGCCGCTTCAACACTCGTTCAGAAATTGAATATGCTGCCGGTGCTGTGGCCGAAACCATCAAGTCCCTCCGAACCTGACCTCTTTAGTTCTTCGTGGGAATCTCGGCTGGTTTGGTATTCTTTAAAACCGACGCTAGATCACAGCCGGCCAGACTCGTATAGACCCCATCAGCATTACTGAAATCGAGGTTCGCCGTCACAGAATTCGGAACAGCAAAACAATACAGCCCCGCTGCTTTTGCCGCTTTAACGCCATTTACAGAGTCTTCAAACGCAACGGCTTCCCACGGTTCAACTTCCAGCGCCTCAACCGCCACCCGATAAAGAGCAGGATCCGGTTTGATTTTCTCCACATCTTCCGCCGTCTTGATCACGGGGAAATAATGCAACAGACCCAGCCGCTCCAAATGCCCCGCCACCCAGGGCCTCTCACTGCTGGAAGCCACCGCCAGTTTTAAACCCATCTCCTGCGCAGATGCCAGCATCGCCTCAACTCCCGGCATCGGCACCTGCTGCTTCACCAGTTCATGAAAGATCCGCTTCTGTTCTTCGAACAAAACGTCCCGATCAACAGCTCGGCCAATCTGGCTTTCCAAGTGGTCAAACGGGTTAAACACATCCCAGTTTGTACCAACAACCTTGCACCATTCCTCGTGGGCTAATTCGCCCCCGTGGTCTGCAAACAACTGTTTCCAGCACTCATAATCCGGAGTTTCCGTATCCAGGATAGTGCCATCAAAATCAAAAACCAATGCTTTAATCATTAGTTATACATTAGCCTTTTACGATGCGGCATTCAATAATGCCTCAACCCCCGCCAGCAGATGATCTTCCACAGACGGCTGAAACTCCGGAAAATCATAAAAGAAATTAGCAAAATACGGCTCGTATCCACCATCAGCATAAGCCGCCTTGTCACACAAATATCCCACCGAACCATTACTGAATCCGCTGATAAGCAACTTCCGCGGACCCCCCATCTCTTTAATCCGCAAACCGATGGAGGAAAACAGCTCTCCCGGCACAAACAAAATGCCCACGTCATCCCCCAGCGCCAACAAGCTTAACTCCAGCGTGACAGCCCGTGGATATCGCCCGGTCGATATCAGTTTCATATCCCGTTTCAGGCGGCTGGCAAATATCTCTCCGGAAACCCCGAACCGCATCTCCAGGTGATCAAGCCGCTCGCGAATCTCCGTCGCCGACTCCGGCACATGCGTTGGCAGTTTTACCCGGCGGGTGAACCAGCGCAGCTCTTTCACGTTCACAGCCGCAGCATCATTCAAAGCAACCAGGGCCTGCGATGCCAATTTTTCACCCATACGCTGCGCCATCGCCGGATCAGAATGATGCTCATCCCGAGGATTCACATCACCACACGCTCCATTTAAAAACAAACATGCCCCGCCCCGTTTTTTCTCAATCGCCGCACATAAAAATCCGGGATAGTCCGCACTGACAAGCCGGTTTTCATGTCCCAGCACCACCGGATGACACGCATAATTAACCACCGTCGCCAAGGCCGCCCCCTCTCCGTCTTCAAAGGAAAGAACATTGAGACTCTGATCCAGCGGCGGGTTCTTCTTATCCCGATGTCGGCGATTCAGATTAAGATCACAAGACACCGTGCCCAAACGAATCCCCTCGACCGTTCGCCCCGACCCCGCAGCAACCTCTCGGGCCGATTTGACAACCCGATCCTTCAAACTGCTATTATACGCTTTGTCCTTTTGCCCACAATGCCGCAAAGGCACAACCGCCGGAGCGGA
>CAYUGQ010000017.1:0-31504 GCA_964444305.1 uncultured Candidatus Sumerlaeota bacterium | reverse complement strand
GGTCCGGAAAATCCGGACATCGTTTTAACCGATCGACCCGATCAGGGCGAATCTCTCACCAGCTATCTCGTCTCCATTGGCCTGGCCATGAGCGGCCTCGGCTTTGGCCACGTAACGGCAGATTTCCTGCCACGTGATCTGAAAACCATCCGCGAATTTAAGAAGAAAAAAGTCGAGCTTTCTATCATGGCCGCGCTTCTCGTAGCCATCATCGGGTTCGGTGCTCTTCTGGGCGAATCAGAAATCGGAGCAATGCAAACCTGGATGTCGACCAATGCCGGCAACCTGAATACTGCTCGGGAAGACCAGATGCGCCTGTCTGCCGCCCGCGCCGAACGTCAGGAAGTTGAGTCCCAGATAACGGCCATCGGTCAGGCTCTGGGAGATCGCGCTTACTGGTATGATTTCATGGAAGTCCTCGAAGGCATGAAGCCGGCTGGCGTTGTGTTTACCAATATGGAACTCAAACCCGACGGATCAATCTCAATCCGCGGGACGGCTCCTTCTAACGCCGACTACTTGAACATGCTGGACGCTATGAAGTCCGCTTCTGACTGGATCGACCCCGACAGCGCCCAAATCACAGATCAGCGGGCAGCAACCACGGGCAATGCCACAGTATCAGCCTTTACGATCATCGCTGACTCTGTCTGGAAGAAAACCCGCTTGGAACCCGCCCGTGTAACTCTCACCCCCGGTCAGTGGACACCCACCCCGGCCCCAACCGGTGGCCCTGATATGATGGGCGGAATGGGCATGGACATGATGGGTCCAATGTACTAAGTCTCTAGGATCAACTGGATAAACTAACGGATAAAGTTATGAGTGATAAAGCAGCAGCTACCAAAAAGAAACTCGCACAAAACGCCGACAAAATCACTATCGGCGTGCTCGCAGTGATCCTTCTGGCCCTCGGATATTTCTGGTGGCAGGAACAAAGCTCCGGGGCTTCCGCTGCAAGCGCGGAAGGGCGGCCGGCTAATCTCGAAGACAGTCTGGCTGAAAACCCGGCCATGAGTATGCTCCAGACCATGTCGGATAATCCCGATATCACTCAGGATCCTCACGCCGTGCGCCTTCTCCAGCACAGCATGTTTGATAACTCCACCGTCGCTGCAGAGCAGGCGGCAGAGACCGCGGCCGCCCAGCAGCTTCCGGCCATCAGACAGATGATTGATGCTGGCCAGACTGACGAAGCCCGCGAACGCCTCCTGGAGGTCGTCCCTGTTATCCGTTATAACAAAGAAGCTGTCAGCATGTTGGAGTCGGTAACGACTCCCACGGTCACAGCCGAACCCGACCCATACAGTACAGACCCATCCATGGCGGGCGACGCAGCCCAGGTTTATTAGTCTTACATTTGGAGGTTCTTTAAATGTCTAAACGTATAGCAGTGCTTTTAAGTGGTTGCGGGGTTTACGATGGATCAGAGATTCATGAAGCTACATTCATCCTGCTTGTCCTGGATCAGGCAGGAGCAAAATACCAATGTTGTGCCCCTGACAAAGCCCAGGCCGATGTCGTTAACCATCTAACGGGTGATGCCACTTCAGAAAGCCGAAACGTCCTTCAGGAAGCCGCACGGATTGCTCGCGGCAATATCGTTCCGGCCAGCGACATAAAAGCGGAAGATTACGACGGAATCATTCTGCCCGGGGGATTTGGGGCTGCGAAGAATCTTTGCGACTATGCTACCGCCGGCGAAAACGCCAAAGCGGACCCCCAGGTGCAAAGCCTTCTGCAGGAGTTTCAGACCGCAGGAAAGCCCATCGCCGCTGTCTGCATTGCCCCGGTCATTCTCGCAACTGCCTTGTGCGGCGACGGCAAAACAGCGACATTGACCATCGGCAACGACGCCGGAACAGCATCTCATATCGAAGGCTTTGGCGCAAAACACCAGGAGTGCCCCGTCACCGAATTCGTTGTCGACAAGCAAAACAAGATCATCACCAGTCCCGCCTATATGTATGGCGAAGCCCGCCCCTCAGAAGTTTATGAGGGCATCAAAAAAACGGTAAACGCGCTTTTGGAACTGGCCTAACCGCCATTGTCCCTCAGGGGTTGCTCTGCTGCCCCAAGTGCTTCTTCGATACGATAAAGCAACACGTCCGCCAAATCGGCAGATTCCCCTACCGCCGGACTAATCCGCACGTCCATATCCGGCCACCGTTGCTGAGCCCATTGAAGCTCATTACCGATATCCACCACCAGATGACGCCCGCGATGCAAGAAATAGGGTAACACATCCAATTGTCGGACGCCTGCCTCCGCGGCCTGATCCAGCGCTGCTGCCACGGCCGGTTCATTACATTCCAGATATCCAACCTGCACAAACTCCCAACGCCCGCCATCTCTCAACTTGTCTGCCAGCGCCACTGCCGGTTCGTTCGCTTCAGGGTGGGGGCTCCCATGAAGAATCATCAGCAGGCCGCGCTTTCCTTTAACATTTCGATTATTTCCCGAGATCACGCCACCTGGCGTCAATTCCCCACTTTCCAAAGCCGCAACGGGCCGCCGCCATTTCGATGAGCCCCACTGATGGCCCTCTGCGACTTCTGCACGGCAAAGTTCACTTCCGTAAATCGGGCAAGTCTCTCTCATTTCACACCCCTGCCGGGCCTGCTCCACAGATTCAATCTGCCAGCTTCTGGGATGATACTGTGTTTCAAGCAAGTGCTCCATCAGTGGCAACATCGGCGGGCATTCTTCCACAGGCCGCCCCAGCCGAATATCCAGATCGGGATGAGCTTTCAACAGCGGCTCAAGTCTCGCCGGCAAATCTGTTCGGACAAATTTCCCTGACACCAGGAAATAAGGTGCAATGACAATTTGGCAGGCCCCGGCAGTACGACAAGCTTCCACGGCCTCTTCGATTGAAGGCTCGCTGTAATTTAAATAGCCAATCTCTACCGTAGCAAAGCGCCCCATATCAGCAAGACGTTTCTGATGGCCCCGCAAAGCCTCCCCTGAACCGCACAGAAGGGACCCATGACTAAACAGAATGACCGCCGGCTTCGCAGAATCAGGATTCTGCTGAGGCACTTTGCTGTTCACGGGAAATAAATTCCAGCACCTTATCCATCGGCATCGGGCGGGAGAAATAATAGCCCTGAGCAAATTCACACTCCATTTCCTTCAACAACTGGAGCTGTTCCTCCGTCTCCACCCCCTCTGCCGTAACAGGCAACTGCATGCCTTTGGCTAAAACCAGGATCGCCGAGACAATCTCTTTGCTGTAATTATCCTTAGCCATGTCCTTAACGAAAGATCGATCAATCTTTATCATATCGAGCGGAGATTTTCTCAAGAAAGACAAGGAAGAATAACCCGTCCCAAAATCATCCAGGTCCAGCCTTATGCCCATTTCCCTCACCTTACTCAACGTTCCGGCCACACCCGTAGAATCCTCCATCAACAAATTCTCGGTAATTTCGATAACAAGATCAGAAGACTCTGCTTTCGCCCCTTCCAATAAGAACTCAATATGTTCAATAATCCCCGGATGCAAAAACTGTTTGGGGCTCATGTTAACGCTGACTAAAAGTTTCTCCATCTCTGGAAATTCGTTTTTCCACGTCTGACAGTCCCGCAGAGCCTGATCCAACACCCACCACCCAATAGGAAGAATCAGTCCGGTCTCTTCCGCAAGTTCAATAAACTTGTCTGGGGTGGTCAGTCCATCCTTTGGGTGATTCCAGCGGATCAAAGCTTCAAATCCCACTAGCTTGTGATCCACCACCCGGTGGATTGGCTGGTAATATAGTTCAAACTGATTCTCTGCAACCGCCTGCCTCAGTTCGCCCTCCAGTTGAAGCTGAGCCATAACCTGCCGGTGCATTTCGCTGTCAAAAATTTGATACCGATTTCTACCGGCGGCCTTCGCTCGATACATAGCCGTGTCCGCATCACGCAACAGATCATCCGGCTTTGTGTAAGACGGACGGAAAAATGCTATCCCCATGCTCACAGTCGTCTGCACCCGGAACCCACCAATTTCCAGCGGCTGAGAAAGCTCCTCCATAATCCGGTTCGCCACAAAGGTGACATCAGATTCCTTGTTAACGCCAGAAAGGAGAACAGTAAACTCATCCCCTCCCATACGCGCGACAATATCCCCCGGACGCACACAACGCTCAAGGCGGCGTGCCGTCTCGAAAATTAAATCATCCCCTGCCAGATGTCCCAGGCTGTCATTCACGACCTTAAAACGATCCAGATCCAAGAACAAAACTGCACATATTCCGTTGTTGCGGTTATGTTGCACGTCAGTCATCACGCGCTGCAAAGACTTGATGAAATGAGCGCGATTAGGAAGATTGGTTAAAACGTCATGAGTCGCGCCATACAGCAGCATGGATTCCGCTGCCTTGCGATCCGTAATATCACTGATTGATCCCGCCATACGGCTTGGCGTCTTCCCCGTCGTCTCGTCAGAAACACAAAGCCCCCTACACAGCACCCACCGCCATTCCCCATCCACATGCCGCATCCGATGCTCATTCTGCACGTGCGACGTAAGTCCGTTTACGTGATCAGAAATTTTACGTTTCAGGGCATCAAGATCCTCCGGATGCACCTGGTCAAACCAGACGCTGGAAGGAAATTCCCCCTCCTTCGGTGGATCATCTTCGCCAATAATAGCCCACCAGCGAGGAGAAAGATATATTTTATCGGTATCAAGGTTCCAATCCCAAATGCCGTCATTGGTAGCCTTCGTAGCCCCCGCATAGCGCTCCTCGCTGCGTTTCAAAGCCAGGGCAGACTGACGCCGGTTCGTAACATCGCGCGAGATCCCAAGAACAGCTTCCACTTCGCCAGTGCGTGAAAACACCGGACTGATAACTGTTTCTGTACATATCAAGCGCCCCTCAACGATGGCGTCATCATCATACATGATCGGTTTCCCGGTCTTGAAAACGCTGCGAATCTGGTCCACAAAAGCTGGCATGGAACGCCGACCATACAGCTCATTTAATGAAACGCCAATGCGACTCTCAGGCCGCTCGTTAAACCGCTTTTCAATTGCAGAGTTAACATGTATGAACCGCAGGTCGCTGTCCAGCACGAAGATATAATCCTCACTGCCATCCAATAACGCCTTATACCGCGCATTGCTGCGGAACAACTCCTCTTCAGCCTGACGCCGCTCCGTAACATCGCGGGCCACCATCAGTACACTGTTATCTCCCAGCGGAGAAATCATGGCGTTATACCAGACCGTGCCGTCCACACTGGGCAAATCATACTCCACATTCAAGGTCTGCCGACGGTGAAGTGATCGCTTCACCAGCTTCAGCAGATAGTCAGCCTTTTCATTAGAAAAAACCCTATGGAGACAGCTATCCAGCAACGGCTCCCAAACAGTAAACTTCAGATGGTGGCGACTCATCTCCCGGTTCAGACAATTACCTTCTGAATCCAAAATCAAAATTGCATCAGTCATCGCGGAGAACAAAGCACGCAGTTCCTGCTCCGACTCGAAAATCTTATTCTCCGCTTCCCGGCGCTCGGTAATATCTCGGATTACGGCAAAGGTCGCCGGTTGTCCGTGGAAGTTATCAATAACCCGGACGTTGGCCTCCACCGGCACAACACTCCCATCCTTCCGGCGAAACCACGTCTCATATCGGTCCGGGACGGGCAAACCAGCCTTGCGGAAAGAAGCCCGCTGAGCCAGGATTTCCAAACCTCGCTGCGTATAAACCTCACGGTAAGACAACGCCTGAAGTTCTACAGGGTCATAACCCAGCATCGTGGCAAACTGATCATTAAAGAACGCAAAATGCTCGTCCTGACTGATAACGATACCATCGTTAACGTAATCAACAAGCAGACGATAGTTCTGCTCACTGCGTTCGAGGTTCTGCCTCGCCCAGGCACGCTCCAGAGCCCCACTGCAGTATTCGGCCAGCACCTCCACCATGCGCTGCTCTTCCTGGGCGAAAGCATCAGCGCTTTCACTCTGCAGACATAGCACACCGATTACCTGACCCATACTGCGGATGGGCGCCGCCACCAGGGCATTCAATAGCGGCAGCTCATCACCATAAGGACGATACCAGGATAAATCCTTATCGGACTTATCCGCCATCCCGCCTTTTACGATCTGACCGGAAAACACTTCTTTGAACAGGCCAGACATGACTGGCATGCTGATCCGTTTCTCAGGAAAAATAGTACAGTGTGTGTTAAAACGCTGAAGGCCGATTACGCGATCAAACTGGGCACTAGCCGGTTCTTTAAGATGAATCGAAAAAGCATCCCACCCCAGCAGATCCAGGGCAGATGCACACAAAGTAACCGCAACACCCCGCGTATCCCGCGCACGATTCAACTCCTTGCCCAGGCGCATAAATTCCTTCACCCGCTCCTCAGCCCGACACCGAGCCACATGCGGAGCAGCTACCTTCGCCACCTGCATCAAACGGTCCCGGTCACACTCAAGAAATTGACCAGACGTATAGCTCTGCAGAGAAATCACCGCGATCGACTGATCGCCACTTATCATCGGAACATAAACCAGGCTGGCTGATTTACGACTCGTATTTCCGAAAGGCAGCAAAGCGCCGGGCGTCTGTTCCACATGACGGTTGATGAGAACAGGGTTTCCCTCCAGCAGACGGCGCCACGTAGGCGAAATGGCCGCGACGTTCGAGTCATGGCCATGAAACGGCAACCTTTGACCGTTCACGGTATCCGTCATCAAAACCGGCTTGAAGTGAAAGCTCCCCCGCCCCCGCCGGGCACTGAACATCATGGCATCCCAAACCCAAACTTCATCAAGAAAAGACGCCAGCAAATCACCAGCCTCTTCCAGACCGTCCACCGCGGAAAGCCCACGGTCAAGACCAGCTAGCAGGCTCTGAAAGGTCTCTTCATCGCAATTGATTGTTCTGTCTTCTGCCATATTTCCCAAAATCTGGAACCACCTGTACTAACAAAAGAACCCAGTCGGCACTTACGAGTCCACTCAAAGCAAACCATGCACCGAAACAAGACCTTCTTTCATCCAGCAAATCACCTATAATCGTAAACTCCATTGATATCAACAGTTAAATGACAAAAAAATGTGCACCCCGCACTGATTACCCACCAATGCCATCCATAACCAGAAAATATGGCCGCAAGAAAGCGCAATCCCTATACAGGAACTGCGCCATCGTGTCACACCACCAACCAGTTATGTCGCATTGACCTCGCCCACACTTGCACTAAATTAGTACAGTTGGAAATTTTCAACCGAAGAACCGTCGTCCACGTTAAGGTCCAGGCGAATATTGTCTACCCAGGTTCCTTCCCGGTTTAAAGCACTGGGATTCCCGGAATGGTTTTCCCGGAACCCAACGCTGACTCCACCACTCGTGTTATACCCACCCTCAGGAACCGGCCCGTCATAAATAATTATCTCACCCAGGCTCGCCATCAGTCGGTTGCCCGGCCGGTCATAAATCATCCTGAAAGCATACCAGTTCTCCGGGTCCGCAACAGCCGCCTCACCCAGTACCGTAACGCTCGACAGGGCCATCCCCGCACCGGGCACACTGGAACCATCAATAGCCAGCAGCCGCACCAGACCCGGAGCATTCGGAATCATGCCCCCATAGAGGTTAATCCCCGGACCATTCTGGTACTCCAGGTAAAACCCGTTAGGTACCTCAAACCCAGACAGCGATGAGAACCATGCAGAGTCCACACGCGTATTAATTCCCACCCCCGTAGACCACGCAGAAGCTCGTGGTTCAGACTGCGGAATCCAGATATACCCTTCAAAATTAAGCTGATCAAAAGCGCCCGAAAGATAATTCACATCACCCCCGCCGGTCGTATCAAACACCTCCAGTACCTGACCACCCGCCGGCGAAGGCGGCACCTTGGACGGTTTCCCGGACGCACCCGCCATTGCCCGCCTCAACGGGACCTGGAACGCAGGCCGCCACTCCGGGCGAATTCCCTCTTCAAAATCATCAAAGAACGGGAGGGTGACAGTGCCTGCATTAGGCCTGCCCGGTGATGCCGGCACACCCGCAAAATCCCGCAGGTTATTCCCCGTATCAATTCCATCCGGCAGCCGCCCCAGCGTATTGTTAATCGCCGGATCATCAAAACCTCGCGATATCAAACGCCCGGTTCCGCCCTCAGCAACAAGATCAGTCCAGAATGCCCCGCTGCCCCATGGCGAATCAGACTGATAAGCCAGGCTGTCCACCCGCTGGTTCGTTGCCGTTCTCAAAACCACCCCCGCCTGAATATCAGGCAAGGCATTCGTCCACCCTGTATCCAGGTCAACCGCTCCCGGAAACGTCGGATTGATCAAAGCCGCATTACCGATGACATAATAGTCCCCAGAGTTCAAAACCGTATTTGCCGGAATTGTCACCATAGAACTAACATTAGCCTGCTGGTTCACCGAAACCACAGACCAGCCGCTGATATCAACAGCCTGATCCTCGTTATTTTTCAGCTCAACGAAGTCCGCATGAGTCCCACGCGTTTCATAAGCAACTTCGTTAATCACCACATTAGGCGTAGGTGGCTCAGCGACACCCGCCGTCACGACCAGCTTATACTCAACGTCAATAAAATTGCTACCCGACGACAACCGAAGGTTCACCGGATAAACACCTGGCGCCGGAGGCTGCCCCGTCAGAATACCATTCGATGCAACCGCCAGCCACGTAGGCGATCCCGGGCGCTTCGAAACCGATCTGTTATTATTACCAAGGGTTCCCACCTGCAAAAACATAGGACTCCCTGTCGACACTGTAGGCAGATTAATCGTCGTAAACCGCAAACCCGCATTCCTGAGCATCCACCCGTCCGGATCCATCTCAAACCCCTGCGGCACGAAATCTCCCAGCGCCGCGACGTGCAGAGCCGTATTCGCAGGCACCCTCACATCTGTTGTCTGGTTATCCTGAGTGGTCAGACGAAACTCCAGCGGCATTTCAAAGTTTGGACCAGACTGAGTCTGCTTTACACGAATCCGCACGCTGCTCGTTTCCACATCGTATGCCAGTGAATGCGCAAAGGTCGGACGGTCGGCATAATCATCGCCTCCTGCATAAAGCCACTGATCAAAGAACTGCTGCAACGACCCCGCCGGCAGCCCGGCGCTCTGCTCCGCCACCGACTGAAAATCCACAATATCCGGCCGATTCGGATCCGGCTGAGAAATCGCCGTCTCAAATCCAACCGCCGCATAATCCTTCATGATCTTGAAGAAAGCATCCTTGCCTACCACAAAACGAAGAGAATCCAGCACCCGGGCCCCACGACGATACTGCGCCCCCCCAAAAGCATCAGCCTGTGGATTTATAATCGGACCTGACTGAATAGACCATCCCTTCACGAGAGTACGAAAGTTTTCGTATCCCTCAGAATGCTCCACAAACAAAGCCTCACAATAGGTTGCAAAGCCTTCATTCAGCCACGTGTGGTCCCAGTCATGGGTGGTCATTTTGTTGCCAAACCAGTGGTGAGCCAGCTCATGGACGTTACGCCGTCCCAGCCCGTTCCCCAGGTCCCCCGAAGGCATACTGGTGGCCGTCTGATGCTCAATAGCAAAAGTATCATCCCAGGCCGCCGTCACATACTTCTCATCAATGAACGGATACTCTCCAAAAACATCCGCAAAAAAGTTCATCACCTGCAGCGTGCCCTGCCAACCATTAATCTCCCACGCCGCACTCGGCCGCACATAAGCCCCCAGCGGCATCGTCTTCGTTCCATCCTGAGACGTATACGTCGTTCCCCCATAAAGGTAATTGGCAATCGCCACACTCATCAGGTAGGGAGCAATCGGGTAGTTGTGCTCATAAACAAACTCCGTATTTCCGCCCACGACATTCTGAGAAATCAAAGTACCATTGCTAACCGCAAACAGGCTCCCATGGGTGTTCGCTACAATGATCTTCTGTTTCGTAAAATCAGCCTTATCCGACGGGTGATCCTTACACGGGAACCAGCGCCGCGCACCATAAGGCTGGTTCAGCGAGTAAATCACCGGCCCATCGACTGAATCAACAATCGATTCAAAAGCTGGCCTCGTACCAAAAATGCTCTTCGGAAATGTCCTGTTCGGCGCGCCATGATAAGCAATCCGAACCTGAAACTCTTCCCCCGCCGCATACATGCGATCCAGGTTGATCCGCATCCGGGGAAAAAATCGGCTCGGCACATTATTCCATACAAGCTGATCCGTACCCTCCCCACGATCCACAGTAGTCACGGTCAAATTTCCCTGGTACTCCGGATAGCCACCCAGGTCAAAATCCAATTCAATCTGATTCAGGTTTTCAACAGCTTTCGCCCCGATAATCACCTGCGTCCCCGGCTCCAGGTAAGCCTGGCCAATCCGAGGCCGCCATACACAATCATACCATAGCACATCAAAATTAACCTGAAGTGGCGTCGGGGCATACTCCCGGTAGCTTATGCCTCCATCATCATCCGCCGGCAGACCAAAAGCCATAGGGAAATGAGCTTCTTCGTAGCCATCCAGCAGCGAGAACATCCTCACTCCCGCCCAGCTCGCCTCATTTTCCCGCTCAATTTCCACACGATTCTCGCCCTCAGTCAGGAAACTTGAAAACAAAGGATAAACCCACTGGCTGCGCCTGTCTTCCGGTCGGGCGTTTAGAACTTTTCCATTAATAGTAACAGTCGTTGCACCGGCCTTCGGAATAAGCAGCGCAAACATATGGTTTTGGTTCTCAGTCGGAACCACGACCTGAGCCTCCAGCCGACGACTGGCCGCCACAGTTCTGCTCTCCAGCGTCCCGCTCAGAACATTGTCCTGCGTTACCTCAAACGGTATAACTCTGTTACTAAAATCAAGCCGAACCACCTGACCTTCGGCTGTCCCTGCCAATGCGGCAAAACTTAAAAGCCCTGCAAAAAAAAGGTTCTTCAAAGACCTGTTCACTCCCAGTATAATGATCCGCCGAGCACCGCAAGCTGGCGACCCGATATCTATTCGAAAACTTCCAGCGCCACCGCGCCTATATGTCCCCCAAAACCGAGCGACAGCTTAAGTATACGCCGGAAACAACCGTTCATCCCCCCCGGCGGAACGTATTGCAAGGGAATTTCCGAATCCGGCCGATCCAGCCCCGGAATTCCAGGCATAAACCCTTCCCGGGCACACGCCAACACCATAGCCAGCTCAACCGCCGAGCTCGCCCCCAGCAAATGTCCTGCATACGGTTTCAGCGCAGAAACCGGCGGAGCCTTCGTCTTCCCGAAAACCGACATGATGGCCCGCCCTTCTACCAGATCGTTCAACGGCGTGGCAGTTCCATGAGCATTAATGATATCCACATCCCCCGGCCCCCAGCCGGCTCGCCTTAGCGTCTTGTTAATACAATAAGCCAAACTCTCTCCATCGGGATCCACCCCCGTAATATGACTCGCATCAGACCTCTGATCCCAGCCAGCCACCCTCGCCAGAATCCGCGCCCCCCTCGCCGCAGCATCCACCTCCCGCTCCAAGATAAAAACCGCTCCGCCTTCCCCAGGATTAAAGCCTCGCCGCTCCGCATGAAACGGCCGCATGAGATCAGAAGACAAAGCTCCCATATTTTGAAAAGCCGACATCAAGAGCAACCGCCCGGCAGACTCCGCACTACCCGCCACCACAATATCCGCCTCCTTCGATTGAAGCGCATAAACCCCGCGAACCAGACTGACAATCCCTGTAGCACACGCCGCCGGACAATTCAGCACCGGCCCCCCCGCATAGCCCGACCTGCGCGCCAGATCCAGACCCAGCGTATCCCCCGGAAAGGTAGTCAAATCCAGCGTCAGCCCGCCATCGCCCTTTTTCCCCTCTTTTGGCAAAAGATTCCCAATGCGCCCCTTGCTCGATCCCACCACAAACATTACCCGATCTCCCGCAACACCCCCCTGACAAATCCCCGCCTGCGCCAAAGCCTCCCGCAGGCTCTCCTCCGCGAACTCAAGCGACCTGTCCCCCTCAATCTCAGCGCCTTCCATTTCCACCCGCCCCATAATGATGGACTTCTCCCCCATATGCACCGGACGCAAGCCAGACCTTCCCGCCCGCAGAGCCTCCACCACGGCACCAGCTCCGCAACCCACAGGCGAAACAATTCCAACTCCCGTAATAACGATCGGCTTTCGATCCATCCTCACCTGGTTTTTTATCGTGGACTTAATTTTTGATACGACCCATCCGGCTATCCCACCACCCTGCCAGCCCGATTGCCAGACTCCCCGTTGCACAGAATCGCCAACAAATTGATTGTAATCTCGACACAACTGGTAAATATCGCAAATTCAGCAAACTGGCAGTAGGAGATTTCATGAACAGAAACGGGTCACGAGGCGCAAACCCGTCACGTTACACTTTGCGGCGCAGAATGTACTCATCACGCGAACTGACAGCCCCTGTCCAGGGGCTCCGATCAGACACATCTGCATCCCCGCTTATCCCGCCCCCTTCGCCGCCCAATGAGTCTGTTAACGAGGAAGTTCAAGCCCTGCGCGAAACAGTCCTCCGGCAACGTGCGGAATTCGAAAACTTCCGCAAACGGACCCAGCGCGAGAAAGAACAGATTCGGGAAATTGCAGCCGAAGCCCTGTTGTCACGACTGCTACCCGTGCTAGACAATCTCGACAGAGCCATGGAAGGTGCCAAAACAGCCGCCGATGTTTCATCCGTCCGGGAAGGCGTTTCCATGATCTCACAGCAACTGGCCCGCGCTCTCGAGGCCGAAGGACTTGAGCAAGTGAAAGCCCTGCACCAGCCCTTCGACCCCTCAATCCATGACGCCCTCGCAGCAGAAGATTGCGACGATGTTCCTGATGGTCACGTCTTTGCCGTTCTTCTACCCGGCTACACCTACAAAACCCGGCTTTTGCGACCCGCCATGGTCAAAGTGGCCCGCAAACCTCAACCCTGATTTTTTTCTGGAAAAACGCTCTGGATAAACATAAGGCCTTTCACAATATGGTGTTGATTTGAACTTTTCACCAAATCACATAGATGCTAAGATTTAAGATGTACACGCAGGCGCAACCTTAACGAAAAGGTGCCTGCCAAAGGGATACTGATACCATGCAAAACAAGCTAATGGTTCTTGGAATGGCCGCAACACTTGTTGCCAGTGGCGCGCTGGCAACAGCTCAACAGGCCGAATCGCAGCAGCAGACCTTGCTCCAGCGACTGCAAAACCGAAGCAATAACAATGCTCTGGCGCAACCATCACGAGAGGTCGCTCAAAGCCGAGGCGTGGTAACCATTCCACAACAACAGGCTCAACAGCAACCCGCACAGCCGCAGTATCCGGCTTATCCGCAGCAACAGCAGCCCTACCCGGCATATCCACCCCAGCAGGCCGCCCCCCAGGCGCCACAGCCTGGCCAGCCGACATACCCTGCTTATCCGCCCCGGCAAGCCCAGCCAGGCCAGCCCCAACCCGGGCAGCCCCAGCAGCCAGGTCAGCCGCAGCAGCAGCGTCAGCAGGCCACCCCCACTCCCGCCAGCGGTCAGGCGGGCCAATCCGCTCAGCGCAGTGGAGCATCATCACAGCAGTCCTCTCAGCGCAGCGGCTCCCAGTCATCTCAGTCATCCTCA
This sequence comes from uncultured Candidatus Sumerlaeota bacterium, assembly GCA_964444305.1. Lineage (GTDB taxonomy): Bacteria > Sumerlaeota > Sumerlaeia > Sumerlaeales > Sumerlaeaceae > JAKFFN01. Next base: position 17,907 of record CAYUGQ010000017.1, on the reverse strand, counting down.
GCCAGCAGCCAGTCCACCCCCCGCAGCGGCAGCTCATCTTCGTCCTCTTCCAGCCGTGGGTCTTCCTCCGGCAGCTCATCCTCCAACCGCGGGTCATCTTCCGGAAGCTCCACCTCTGGCAGTTCGTCAAACACCGGCAGCTCGTCAAGCCGCTCCGGAGCATCCAACTCCCGCAGCAGCGACAACAGCTCTTCCTCGAACCGCTCCGGTTCATCCCGCAGCAGTGACAGCGGTGCCTCATCCTCCGGATCATCCTCCAGCTCCTCCAGCAATCGCTCAGAGTCTTCATCAGCCCTGCAGCGCATCGCCGAGAAAGTGGATAGTGACGAATCCGATTCCGCCAAAACCGAAGAAGCACCAAAGAAATCTGAAGAAGAAATCGCCCGGGAAAAAGCTCACGCTGAATTCCTGAAAGCCGCCGACGAAGCCACCACGGTGGTCGCCAGCTTCCTTAAGCAGGCTAACGACGGCTATTACAGCAAAGCCTCCGAGCTGCTCTCTCCTTCCATCCAGAAGTACTTTGAATCCGAAATCAGCGCCGTAAATGGTACCCAGAAAGTCGTTCTCGACGAATTGACCGCCAATGGAACCATCACCATGGTAACTTACATCAACACCACCGTTCGCGGTGAAGGTGCCGTTGTGGAAGCTGAACTTGGCTACGCCGACGGACGCACCACCCGCCGCGCCTTTGATCTCATTCGGATTGAAAAAGACTGGAAAATCGTACTTCCCGTCAGCGGAGGCGCAGAGCGGTCCGCGTCAGTTCAGCCTGCCGCCGCGCCCGCCCCGCAGGTTGCCGCTCCCGTCGCACCAGCAGTTAACCCCGGATCATCCATGGGTGCCGCAGCGAACGAAACAGCTCCGCTCACCCCCGAACAGGCAGCCGCTCGCGCAGCAGCCCCCCTGGTGCTGGCCCCCGACACCGCCACCACCAGTCCCGAATAATCAATAAAACATAAAAACAATAATCCCGGTTCAGGCCGAATCACTAAAACCTGAACCGGGATTTTTTTATACAGTCCTGCCGCCTTCAGCGCGTCTGGCTTGCAGCTTCCAGCAATTCCCGTCGCGTCGCCCGGAACCGCTCAACATCAGTTTCATACTCCGTAAACCCCTGCACCATCTTTTCCGCAAGCCTCTGCGCCAGCGCCTCATCCCGCTCCGCAACCTGGCTCAATAACTCATGATCTTCAATCCCATCACGCATAGCCTCATACCGGATCGAATCAAACACCCCAAAGCTGTCCGGGTCAGGATAAACAATATTTGCATCCCCTCCCGGCAACCGCGCCTGACGATAATCCGCCGTATCCTGCCAGACATGAGGCGGCCAGAAGTTATATCCCCAGTGCAGATACCCTGTCGCTCCATACCTAAAATTAATCCAGTGAAGCAGCCGCGTCTTGATCAGCGGCAGTTCCAGGAAACGATTTGCATACTCCCCCGTCGGATACATGCACGTATAAAACCAGACCGTTTCCCCTTCCGTTTTCTGCCGCTCTTTAAAAAAATCGTATCCCTTATGATAATGATCAAGCTGCGGCACCCAGATATCCACCAACCCGGCCACTTCCTGTGACTGACAAGCGTCCATAGTCCGGATCTTAGGCGCAAACTCCTTTAGCAGCAGCGCCGCCGTAGTGAAGCTGTCCGCATTGGAGTCCAGCGGCTCATCCGCCACATGCTGCCAGTATTTATCCAGCCACCCCCGCTCCTCCAAATGCGCCTCAAAAATCGGGAAAAATTCCTGATAGAACTCCCGGGCCTCCTCCGAGTCCGCCTCCACCCTCTTTGGCCCCCACTTACCATCATCCCCCGCCGTCATGATCTGAACCCCAAACGGCCCCCGCCATCCACCCGTCCGAAAAGCATAATGCTGCCCCTCCAGCTTCTCCATCCCCTCCTCAAACAAAACTTCCACCCAGCGATCGAAATTGGAAAAATTCACCCGAAGCCGCCCATCGTCTCCCCGCGAAAAATCCATCGCCGCCATAGACTCAATCCAACCCCAATTCTGCCGGTGAGCCCGCATGTTCTTCACATACCCCCGCAACACCTCAAACCACCCGTCCGAGTAGCGCTCCGGCATCTGCTGACCCGTGTGATACCACATTTGATACCAGTGCGTAACATCCAGCCGCGTGTCTGCCACCGTCGCCGGCCAAACCCTAACCGACAACGGCACCGTCGCCGACGTCTCCACACCAAAAACCTTAGCCGTCAAAGTCGCCGTCGCCACATAGTCCCCCGCCTCCGCATCTACCGGCACCTGCCGGGTCAGCCACACCGCCTGATTCTCTCCCGCCCTCACAGGTCCGCCCAGCTTCGGCAGAAGTGGATCCGGATACATAGCCGGCGCCGCCCGAAGCTGATCGCTGGCCGTCGTGTCCATAGAAATACTCGAACCCACATAACTCACAAATCGAGCCTCAGGAGCCCCAATCGTCCCCCCGACCCTACTCCCATCCGCACGCACAAACTCCGTAGACGAACACACCAGGTCATAAATATCCACCGGTCCCCCCGCCACCACCAACTGAAAAGTTAAATGCTCCCCTCGCGCCACATCCGCAACAGCCTGCCCCCCACTCCCAACAGCATCATCCCGAAAAACCTTAATCAGCGGATCAACCGCCACCACAGTCAGCGGCGGCATCGGCGGCTTCTGAGCCTGGCCTGAGACATCTTTTGCCAGCATTAAAGAAAAAACGGCCAGCGGCAAAAACAAACACTGCCTGCCAAAACGAACTGAAACCAACATGATGCCTCCTAGCTACGGCGTGGAATTTCCTGGAACGTCACCTCAAAAGACTTATCCGGACGAATCTCAATCACCGCCACCGAAGGCACATCCCTGAACCGCGGCTTTCCCGCCGCACCCGGATTAAGAAAAGTCACACCTTCATACTTATCATGTCGCGCCAGATGGCTGTGACCATGGATGATAATCTGCGGATTCTCCCCCGCAAAAAACTCCAGCCCCGACTTATTATAATCCGCAGTTTCCAGCAAGTGGCCATGAGTCATGCAAATCTTAACCCCGCCAATCTCCCCACACCACTTCAAAGGCCGGCGGGCTGAAACCCCAAAATCACAATTCCCCGAAACCGCAATTACCGGAGCAATCTCCTCCAGCTCATCCAGAATCCGGTCCTCCACAATATCCCCCGCATGCAAAATCTGCTGCACATCCGCAAACGCATGAAAAACAAACCCATCAAGGTACCCATGGGTATCAGAAATCACACCAATTTTCACGCGCTGCCCTCCCAAAGTTGAAAACTATCAGATAATCGCAGGAACTCCGTCAAACTGCACTTCTTTCACCGGCAGTTCCTGATCTGTCGTAATCTGATGCTGCTGCAGAATCCGGGCCACACCCTGCATCGACATCGTCACTTGAATTTCCGTTTCGTTCCCAACCGGACGCTGCCCGGTCACCTGCGCCTGCTGAGCAATTTCCTGCTCAATAGCGTGACGAATCGTCAAATAAGTGCTCATAATGCTGCCCACCGTCTGGTCAGAACCAACCGGAAAATCGCGCACCTGATCCGTCAGCTCAGCCAACGCCCGCACCCGCGCAGAGTTCATAGCCACCATCGCCCCCTGGGCCGCTGGCATACCTGCCGGAGCCGCCCCCCGCCCCGCAGCAGTCAACACCTGCTGTTCCCACACAAAACCAGTCTCACTAGCCATCGGCTGCACCGGCTGATTAAGCGCCGCCAGCGGGTCCTGCGCCTTCGCATCCGCCACATCCAGCACAGACTTCCCCGGCGGCAGAGCCGTCGTCGAACAACCCGTCAGCACAAGACAGACCGACAGAAATACCGTAGAAACCATTCCAGTAAAAGATGTACGCTCAAAAGGCATCATAAAAAAAGCGAGTCTCCGTAGAGCCGCACTACAGCCACAAATTCCAAACAATCGCAAAGGCATTATCCCACCATGAGAATTATTCTCCAACGAGTATCCGCCGCCAGTGTGACGGTCAACGATGAAACAATAGGAGCCATCAGTTCCGGCCTCCTGCTCCTTGTAGGCATAGCCGCAGACGACACCCGCAAGATCATGGAAGCCATGGCCAACAAACTCGTCAACCTCCGCATCTTCCCCGACGAGGAAGGCAAAATGAACCGCACCCTCCTCGACACCGGCGGAGCCCTCCTCGCCGTCAGCCAGTTCACCCTTTACGCCGACTGCCGCAAAGGACGCCGCCCCAGCTATATCGGCGCAGCTCCCCCCGATCAAGCCCGCGACGCCTTCGAAAAGTTCGTCCAAATCCTCCGCCAACACGTCCCCCAAGTCGAAACCGGACGCTTCCAGGCTATGATGCAGGTCTCACTCGTAAATGACGGCCCGGTCACCATCATCCTCGACAGCACTGAAATCGTAACCGGCACCTGACCCCACAACCCCACATCTGCCCCCCGTCCATCTTTTTCCACCAGTTTACTGCCCCCCCGCCCTCATCACAAACCCGTTTAATTCCTCCCAGAAATCCGCCTCCCCATATAACCGATCGACCTTTTCCGCAGCCGCTTCAGCCCGACGCCGCGCCTCATCCGGCCTCGTCAAAACCTCCGCCACAGCCGCCGTCAGCTCAACCACATTACCAGGCTCCACCACCCAGCCGCACCTCCCCTCCTCCAGCAGATCTCCACAATCCCCCACTCGCGTAGCCACCACCGGAACCCCTGCCGCCATAGCCTCCACCACCGCAATCGGCATAGCCTCATTCCGCGACGCAGAAACATAAACATCCGCCTCCTCCAGAAACCCAGCCAGCGAATCATGAATTCCCACAAACTCAACCCGCCCCTTCAACTCCGGCTCCTCCGCCATCGTCTCCAGCTCCCCATAAAACACCGGATCCGTATCAGCCGCCCCCGTAATCACTACCCGTCCAACTAACGAAGGGTCCTTTTTCATCAACAACCTAACCGCCTGCAAAAGCAGATCCGTCCCCTTCAGCCGAACAGTCCCATGAGCAAACAAAACCGGCTCCCCAGCCAACCGTAATTGCCGCCTCTCCCGCACCTGCTTCAGCCGTTCCAGGTCAATCGCATTCCGCGCAATCATACTCGGAAGCCCGCCCGGCGGAAAACTCCTTCTCCCAGACTCCGACGCATAAATCAGCCCCCGTGCAACCCGCCGGATAATTGCTTTTTTCATCCTCGCCGCACGCCCCGCTCCCGTCAGGGTTTCATGAATATGCCAAACCACCGGCACCCCCGACAGCCATGCCGCCACCCCCGAAAACACGCTCGCGCTCGAATTTACATAAGCGACATCAATCCTCTCCCGCGCAAAAAACCTCCGCAACAGCACCACAAACTGCCACCGCTTCCTCAAAATCCCTAACTGGGCCACCGCTCCAGATTCCACCAAAGCCCTCTCCGGATTCTCCAGCACTACAACCGTTACCCCCGCCGCCCGCGCCCGATCCACCAGTGCCCCATTTCCGGGAATCACCAGAAACACCTCGTGACCCATTTTCTTAAAAGCAGACGCCGCTCCCACCAGCGCAATTCCCGCCCCCGAAACTTCCGACAAATGAGCTGTGAAAGCAATTCGCATCAACTGACAGCCGGATCAACCTCATCAGTACCAACATCCCCCCTGCCAACCCACCCGGGAACAATCTCCAGGTGTCGTGGGTCCAGCACGAAAGCCACACCATACAAAACCCAGATTCGCGTATAAAGAAAATTGTCCTGGATGAAAGCGCTCATCACAAAAAACACCTGCACCACCAGCACCGTCGTCGCCAGATTCTTTGCAAACCTGTCCTCGGCCCGAATCGCCTCACGACGCCGCCGCCACACAAATATTCCCAAAACAAGCATCCAGCCAACAAACAAAAAAAAGCCGATAAAACCCGTCTCCGCAAGAATCGACATCATCCCCATGTCCATCGCCTTCGGTATAACCGGCCCCTTATACTGAGCAAAATAGGTCGAATAATCCGCCGGAATATAGTTCCACCACACCTTCGAGTAAGCCCCAAATCCCACCCCCGTCAGCGGATTTTCCCGGATCATCTCAAACGCCATCTTATACGAATCCGATCGCTCCAGAAACGAATAGTCCCTCGTCAGTTCCGTCACCGTCAGCATCCGACGCAACACCAGCGGCAAAACCGTAAACGCCCCAACGCCCCCCATAACCGCGATCACACCCAGAAAAATCACCCGGTTGCGATACGTATATAACAGCGCGCACAACCCCACAATTGCCGCCATCATCACATACGTCTGCCGGTTAAACGTAAACGTCGCCACTGCCAGAATCAACATCCCCAGCCCCAGCGCCAGCAATCGCGCCGACGCACTCTTCATCTGCGCAAACAGAAAAAATGCAAACGGAAACGCATACAGCAAATTCCACCCAAACACCACTGAGTTCGCCGCCGTCCCACTCACCCGCTTGCTTGATCCCCAAAAATTCCCCACCACATTCAACAGGTTCTTGTCCATCGCCTCATACAACCCATGCACAGCAGCCGCCGACGTCAGCAGCACGATGATCCAGGAAAACGCATACACCGTCCGCTCACTCGTCAAAACAAGTGCCACGCAAACCGCCAGGATCAGATAAACCACCGCATAACGCGCATAAAGCACACCGTTTTCAAAGTGCTCGCTCGTCAATCCACTGATCACAAAATACAGCACCACCGCCGACAACAAAGGCAGCAGGTTGAATCGCAACGGCAGCGTTTTTCCCCGAATGGCATAAACCAGCGTCGAGAGAAAAAACATCGGAGCCGCAACCCTGTTGAGACTCACAGGCAACCCGGGAATGATTGTCTCCTTAAAAAATAACAGGCCGAAATATACCGCAAAAACTACAAGGGGATGCGTAAACAAGGCAACCAAAGTCCCCGCAATCGCCACCGACGCCGCGATCCCCAGCGGACCAAACAGGTAAATCGCCAACGGGCAAAAAGCCACGCCGCCTAAAAGAAACAGCCAAGGCACCCACTTAAAAGTACCCTCCGGCAACCGCCCCGCGGGCAAACTTGAAATTCCGTCAGACATAGATATTATCCCACCCACAAACGACCCCATCTGCAATCAAAAAGAACCCACTCCAAGTCCACCCTTATCCATACTTTAAACTGCCCCCAACAAAAAAAAAGAGACGGACCAGACAGGCCCGCCTCTCCTCAAAACAAAATTAATTATCTGCCAATAAACAGTGGCGCCATCACCAGCGTCAGCGTCGCAAGCAACTTAATCAAAACGTGCAGCGACGGGCCGGCCGTATCCTTAAACGGATCACCCACCGTGTCCCCCACCACGCTCGCCTTATGGGCCTCACTGCCCTTGCCGCCGAAATGACCTTCCTCAATATGCTTCTTCGCATTGTCCCACGCGCCACCAGCGTTGTTCATGAACAACGCCATCAAAATACCAGCCACCGTAGCCACCATAAGCATCGCCGCCACAGACTCAGCAGCAATCGTCGGCGCAGCCGGATAAGCAAAGCGGATAGTTAAACCCAGCGCCAGCGGAAACAAAACAGGGAGCAGCCCCGGAGCAACCATCGCCTTCAGCGCGCCCTTGGTCACAATGTCCACACAACGGCTGTAATTCGGAGTGCTCGTCCCTGCCATAATGCCTTTATCTTCCGCAAACTGACGACGCACTTCCTCAATAACCGTCTGAGCAGCACGGGCAACAGCCTTCATGGCCAATGCGCTGAACAGGAACACCAGCATCGCCCCCACAAGCGCCCCCACAAACACCGCCGGCTTTCCGATATCCACCCGCATAACTTCATCAAACGTCATGTTAATTTCCCGACGCTGCACGTAATGCCACACCTGATCCAGGTAAGCAGAGAAGAGCAGGAAAGCCGCCAACGCCGCACTGCCCACAGCATAGCCCTTCGTCAGAGCCTTCGTCGTATTACCCACCGCATCCAGACGATCGGTCCGGTCACGCACTTCCCCGGCATCTTCCTCCTCTAATCCCATCTCCACAATGCCACCCGCATTATCCGTAATAGGACCAAACGTATCCATCGCCAGGATATAACCCGCCGTGCTCAACATGCCGATTGTCGCCACTGCCGTCCCATACAAACCCGCACTGTGCTGGCTCAATGTGCCCGCTTCAATAACCGGCTGCATCGCCTGGATACCCATCCAGAAACTAGTCAGAATCGCACCACTGATGACAATCACTGGCCAGAATGTACACTCCAGCCCCACAGCCAGTCCCGAAATAATCGTCGTCGCCGGCCCCGTCTCACAAGCCCGTGCAATGGTCTGAACCGGCTTGTAACGGGTTTCCGTGTAATACTCTGTGATCCACACAAACAGATAACTCGCCCCAAGCCCCACAATGGCGCAGCCAAAATACCACAAATAAGAATTCGGAGCATCCGGCGTCCGCAGCAGGAAAAAACATGCCACAAACAAACCGATAAACCCGCCCACCGTCGTAAAGAAATAACCACGGTTCAGCGACTTCATGGGGTCTTCATCACCCCGCTGACGCACACTCCATGTCCCCACAATGCTCGCCAGCAACCCCAGCGCACCCGCCACCAGTGGAAACAAAATCCCTTTAATGCCAAACACCGGAATCAACGCGATACCTAAAATCATCGCACCCAGGTTTTCCGCCGAGATCGACTCAAACAGATCAGCACCACGCCCCGCGCAGTCCCCCACGTTATCCCCCACCAGGTCAGCAATAACCGCCGGGTTGCGAGGATCATCCTCCGGGATACCCGCTTCAACCTTACCCACCAGGTCCGCGCCCACGTCTGCCGCTTTGGTATAAATACCACCACCAAGCTGCGCAAACAGCGCCACAAACGACGCACCAAAGCCAAACCCGACAATGTTAAGCGGCGTCACCGCCATCCGTTCAGTGCTCAAGCCACCAAAAAGAGCGAAAATCAGCCCCACACCCAGCAATGACAATGATACAACAAGCAATCCACTCACCGCACCGCCCCGCAAAGCCACCTGAAGCGCCTCATTCAAAGAACGCCGCGCCGCACTCGCAACGCGGATGTTCGTGCGGATCGAAGTAAACATTCCAAAATATCCCGCCATGGCCGAACAGGCCGCACCAACCACAAAACTAACCGTCATGGCCAATGACTTCCCCATATCACCTTCAAGGAAAGCATAACCGAGAAAGATCAGAAGGGCCACGAAAACACTCAGCATTCCGATCGTCATATTCATCCGGCGCATGAATGCCTCCGCGCCAGACCGGATCGCATTGGATATCTTCTGCATTCCCTCAGTGCCGACATCCTTCGCCAACACCCACACCGCCAGTTTATACGCCACGGCCATAGCCGCTACTGATGCAACTACTACGAAAAGAAACGGGACAATCGATGACATAGAACAGTAACCTTCTCTTTAGTGGAAGCTCACGTTTCGAGCCCAACAGGGATAAATGGCGTACAGTCAGAACAGCGCATGGTAACGCAAGAACTTTTTTGTTTTTTGAACTTCTGCAGGAATAAAATCCGGCCCCATCAAAGCAGCTCCGACCATCCCTCAACGCAACAACTCAACGAAAAGCCCATAGTATCTTTCAAACATCAGCCCGCAGCTTTCACTCCGGCCGAAAACAAAAAATGCCGTGGCCTTTTTCCGACCACGGCATTTCAAACCTCTTATTCCTCGTAAGGATTTCCCGGCGACTCCGCGGCCCCCACCGTCTCCTCATCCCGATCTCTCAACTCCGTCAGCTTGATCGGCATCACCAGGTAGAAGTAAGTCTCCTCGTCCGCCCCCCGGAAAACCGCCGGCGTAGTCGGCTGGTTCACCTGAAGCACCACTTCTTCCTTATCAATCGCCTTCATCACTTCCTGCAAAAACTTATAGTTGAAGACGATCTTAAAATCTTCCCCCTGAACCACCGCAGGGATCTCCTCGTGAATCCGGCCCTTGTCATAGTTCTCAGCCTCAATGCTCACCCGGTCTTCCTGAAAGTGAACCGTCACAGCTGAGTTTTTGATGTCACTCAGAATCGCCGCACGGCGAATAGCGGCCAGCATCGGCGGCTTCTGAAAACGAAGCTCCCGGCTAAACTCCTTCGGAACCACCGCTTCATAGTTCGGATACTTCCCATCCACCTGGTTCGAAACATACTCAATCCGGCTCAAACGGAAAGAAACCTGCTTATCATCCAGCGAAACATTAACCGAACCCTCATCCGCCAGCGTCCGATGCAGCTCATCCATCATCTTGTGCGGAATAATCACATTCAGATCATCCGGCGAACCCTCAAACGTAGCTTGAAGCGGAATCTTCACCCGCGCCAAAATCTTACCATCAGTCGCCACAGCCGCCAGCGAATCAGGGCGAATTTCAAACAGCGCCCCCAGCAAAACCTTCCGTGGATCACGCACCGGCACAGCGAACAACACCTTTGCCAAAACCTGCTTCAAATCCCGCTGTGGAATATCAAACGAAGCCTTCGTCTGCATCTCAGGCCAAGCCGGAAAATCCCGCGCCGGCATCGTCGCCAGTTCCGCACGGATATCACGACACTTAATCGTCGCTCCACGCCCCGTCGTCTCCAGCGTAACCTCGCCGTCTTCCGGCAACTCCTTCACCAGATCATAAAATGTCCGCGCGGGAACAGTAATTTCACCCCGCTCTTCCACCTCCGCCGGCACAGAAATCCGCACCCGCGTTTCGTAATCCGTCGCCCAGAAGTTCACCAGGTTATCATGCTCAGTACTAATCCGCACATTGCTCAAAATCGGCAAAGTACTCTGCGGGTTTGCGACACTTTGCACGATGGCTGCAGCCGGCAAAAGATCGGCCTTCTTAAACCGAATACGCATGGAAAAATGAACTCCTTTGATTATGGGCAAAAAACTTTATGGAAGCGCCGATGGAACCCTTGGGCATCTCCACTGGACTATCGCCCATTTCAGCACCAACTCGGCAAGCGAAAAATCAATACCCACCAAAAAAGCAGTTCAATCAGCGCTTTCCAAAGTCTTTTTCCTAAATCAACGCCAGCAACCCCCGCAGTATCCCATGGGGCATAGCCTTTCGCATCATATCAAAAAAGATAAAACATCCCCCACGGAAACACGCACACTCGAGCCACCATCAATCCGCGCGGTCATCCACACCATCCACGCCCGACTTCTTAGCGCAATGAGCACAGCAGTAAAAAACACCATCCGCCTCCACACCATGCCCGATGATCGTGCAAGCACAATGATCACAGCGCGGAGCCATCTTATGAATCGCGCACTCAAAAGAATCAAACACATACGATTCCCCGCCCCGGCTCACCGTAAACGCCTTGTCGTATGCGTTCCCGCACACTTCACACTTTTCCATGATGCCACTCCTTTTAAACGAGATGCGCCATGCAAAGGCAAACAAAGTGCCATCCCGCCCCCGCAGCCCCCTACAATCCCTAATATCGCACAGAAAACTCTACAAACTCCCCGCGCCCCTCCGAATACTCCACCGCCACATCATCCACCCGCGCCAGAAACGGCCCCTTTCGCAACACCGCCAACACTTCCTCCAAAACCCCCTCATCCGCCTCAGCCACAACCTCCACCCTCCCGTCCGGCAAATTCCGCACAAATCCCACAACTCCCGTATCCCGAACCTTTTTCCACACAAATTTCCGGAATCCCACCCCCTGCACCCGCCCATTTACTATAGCATGAAGCCTTTTCATAACCCACCCCGCTCCAACACCCACACCCCCAAATGCAACACGAAAAATTTGTTTTCCGAATACTAAGTTTCTCCAATGGTGAAAACAATTTTCGAGATGCCCATACACAACCAGATACCCGCGACGCTCGTACTTGAAGACGGCACAGTCTTTCACGGACGTTCCTTTGGCTCCACCAGACAGGTGGCCGCCGAAATCATATTTAATACCGGCATGACCGGTTACCAGGAAGTTCTTACCGACCCCTCCTACCTGGGCCAGATGGTCGTTATGACCTACCCCCAGATCGGGAACTACGGCATAAACGAACTGGATAACGAATCCCCTAATCCCCAGGTTTCCGCCCTTGTCGTAAAGGAACTCAGCGGCGCCACCAGCAACTGGCGCAGTGAAATTGACCTGGCCGATTACATGGCAAAACACGACATTCCCGGCATTCAGGGAATCGACACCCGCGCCCTCGTCCTTCACCTGCGAAACAAAGGCGCCATGCGGGCCGTCATTTCCACCACCAGCAAAAACATAGACGAACTCGTAGCCGCCGCAAAAGCCATCCCCAGCATCGACGGCGCAAACCTCGTCTACGACGTCACCGTCTCCCAGCCCTACGAATACAAAATTCCCCAAAAGCTCCACGACCTCAAAGAAGCCCTCGCTATCCGCAACGAACACGTGGCCGCCAGCGACGACGAACGCTTTAAAGTCGTAGCCTACGACCTCGGCATCAAAGGCAACATCCTCACCCGGCTCGCCGAGCAGCAGATGGACGTTACCGTAGTCCCTGCTCAGACCACCGCGGAAGAAGTCCTCAGTCTAAACCCCGATGCCGTATTCATCAGCAACGGCCCCGGCGATCCCGCCGCCCTGACAGACGTCATCGCAAACATCCAGAAACTCATCGGGAAAACCCCCCTCTTCGGCATCTGCCTTGGCCACCAGGTCATGGCCCTCGCCAACGGCGGACGCACCTACAAACTGAAATTCGGTCACCACGGCTCAAACCATCCCGTAAAAGACCTCGAATCCGGCCGCGTTGAAATCACCAGCCAGAACCACAACTACTGCGTAGACGCTGACTCCTTGCCAGCCTCCTGCAAAGTCACCCACATCAATCTGAATGACAACACCGTGGAAGGCTTCAAAGACGACGAACGGGGACTCTACTGTGTCCAGTATCACCCCGAAGCCGCCCCCGGCCCCAACGACTCCGCATACCTCTTCCGGCGATTCCGCGAATGGGTGGCGGATCGCAAACAACGCTGACCCCGCTTCATGAAGAATCGAATTGTAAGCCGCACCATCTGGTTTTGCGTCCTTGCCGTGATGGTTTACACCGCCTTCATCATCTGGACCGACGCCAGGAGAAACCTCGAAGTTTTCAAGGCCTTCTCCTGGTCCGCCCTTCCCCTCATCATCGGCCTCGTCATCGTAAATTTTCTCCTCCGCGAAGTAAAATGGGACTTCTTCCGCCGTAAAGCCGGCATCAATGTGCCCCGCTTCGGCAGTTTCCTTATTTTCTTCAGCGGCTACAGCATGGCCATAAGTCCCGGCCGCGTAGGCGAACTCATCAAGCCCTTCATGTACAAAGAATACTTCGGCAAAAGCATGCGCCGAAGCATCCCCCTCGTCTTCTGCGAACGCCTCACAGACCTCCTCGGCATGATCGTCCTCGCCCTCCTGTCTGTCTTCCCCTTCCTCCGCGCCATAGCCCACAACAGCGACACATCCGCCTCTTCAGCACAAAACCTCATCTATCTCCTTCTCCTCGCCAGCATCATCAGCATGATCGGCGGCATCTGGTTCGCCCGCCAAAAACGATGGGTATACGCCCTGCTCCATGCCGGCATGCGCTATCAACGCCTCCGCCCCAGCCTCAAACACCTCTGCCATATTTACTACGCCACCTATCCCCTCCTCACCATCAAAAACCTCCTCCTTGCCACCCTCCTCGGTGCCATCTCCTGGTTTTTCGAATGCATCGCCATGAAACTCATACTCGACGGCGTCGGCGCAACCCACGTCACCGTCCTCGAACTCACCTTTGTCTTCTGCATGGCCACCATCGTAGGCGGCTTCTTCTTCTTCCTCCCCGGCGGCCTCGGCGGCTTCGAAGGCGCCGCATTCCGTATGCTCCAGCTCCTCGGCGTCGGCAAAAACGCCATCGTCCCCGCCATCCTCATCCTCCGCTTCTGCACACTCTTCTTCGCCGTCGCCCTCGGCTTTCTCTTCATCCTCCTCACATCCTGGAAATATCACAAACGCATGCAATGGGACGAATTCAGCCAAGTCGCCAAAGAACCCGCCGAAGCCCTCGACGCAGAAGAGCCCACCCCTCTGCCCGGCAAACCACTTCCTTAAAGACTAATCTCGCCCTTTCTGGAACCTCCCCACCCCCTTGATACTCTAAACGAAGCATGTTTTCCAGGTGCAGCGGACCAACTCAGACCATAATTTCCATCAAGCCTTCCCTTCGCTGCATTTAAAATCTGTCGTCTCAGGATTTCGTAACACTTTGCTCAACCGAACCCGGCTCCCACGAAAAAAACTCGCGTGCTCAATTTTATCCATCTGCGCCCTCAGCGCAATGGATCACTCCGTCGCATGGTCCCAATCCGCCGCCGTCCCTGATTCAATCAGCCAGCGTACCGACCTCCCCAGCGGCCTTCTAACCAAAACCCGGAACGCCCCCCCTGCCAACACTGCCCCACCCCCGGCATCAGCCTCCACCCAGACCGCACCACCTCCCCCCGAAACATCATCCGCAGCCGCCCCCAAGCAGAGCGTGGACTCATCCCCGTCAAAAACAAACGCTGTTGCCCCCACCACAGAAACGCCTCCCGCAGCGTCGAAATCCACAGCTTCATCCAGCAACAGCACCCGGCGCGCCACCGCAGCCACAGAAGCCTCCCTCACCCCCCGCCGCACCGCACCCGCCCGGGAAACCAGCAGCGACGATTCCCTGGCAGCCGACTTGGCACTCGTGGCACACCTTCGCCCCCAGTCAATCTCCGCTTCGTCAGAAGTCACCCCTGCCCCGCGCATCGAGCTAGCCTCCCTCTCCCCCATGAGAGCCAGCGCAAGCTCCTCCAACCGGCAATCCGCTCCGCGCACCACTCCGGAATCACCTGACCGCCCCCTTGGAGAAAACTCCATCGCTTCCTCCCCCACCGAAGAATCTTCCCCGGCCTCCGCCTATCAGTCCGGCGAGGAAAGCGCAGACATCAGCTTTGCACCCGACCCATATCCCACCCCCCCGGCGGCCACAGTTCCCGCTCGCCTCCCCCAGCCAAATCTCTATCTGCCTCAGCAATCCACAAACCAGCGCTCCGGCGGACTTCTCTCGCGCCTCCTCGGTCGCCGCGACAACAATAACCATCAATCCCAGCGCCAGCCCGCCCCCAACACAAATTTTCAGTTCAATTCCGACTATGCCACCCGTTCCAGTCATGACATCCTGCCCGCCATTCTTCCCGGCAACGGCATCAACGGCATGGACCTCCCCATCGGCGGAGAAGACGCTTACCGCTTAACGAACTCCATCCCAAACAATTTCCGCCCCACCGATCTCGTCTGCCTTCCCCGCCAGATCTGCTTCTCCAGCAACCCCATGTATCTACGCCAGGAAGCCGCCTACTCTCTATGCCAGATGATCAGCGCCGCCGCTGCCGAAGGCCTCAACATTCAGGTCGTCAGCGCATTCCGCGATTATGAGCACCAGAACCGCCTTTACATGCGCGCCGTCTCCCGTCATGGCCCCGACCAAAAACGCGTCGCCCGCCCCGGCCGAAGCGAACACTACCTCGGCACCACCGTCGATCTCACCAACAACAGCGAACACCTCCTGAAGCGCAGCTTCGGCCAGACCCGTGAAGGCCGCTGGGTCGCCGCAAACGCTCACCGCTTCGGCTGGAAACTGACCGTCATGTCCGGCAGCCCCCACGACGAGCCCTGGCACCTGCGCTACTTCGGCAGCGCACTGGATAATCCTCCCGGAAGATCAATTGTTGCACATCCGGAATCCCAAGGCCAGCGTCGAGACATCTTCGGATCAATAGGCAGAGCACTCCGCCTCCGCAGATAACCCCGCTCAAAAATAAACTCTAACAACAGGGAGCATCACAATGAAACAAACCCCACGCCACCTGCTGGCCGGGCTCGCAACATTTGCTATAATTTCAGCTTCATCCGCATTGGGCCAGGTAGCCGCGCCACCCGCGCCCGGCACCGCGGCGACCCAAACACCCGCAGCCGCCGTCGCCCCAACCCAGTCTACCCAGCGCCTGCAATCCCTGGTTGAGCAGGTCATCAAAGATTCCGGCCTCGAAGCCACAGTAGCCGTCTACGTCGCAGATGCCGATGGCACCGTTGCCGCAGATGTCCTCGGCACCCGCCCCGTAATCCCCGCTTCCAACAACAAACTCGTCACCTCCGCCGCAGGCATGACCCTCCTCGGCCCTGACTTCAAATTCAAAACAAAATTCTACGCCACCGGCCCCGTCGAAAACGGAGTCCTTAACGGCCACCTCGTCGTTTACGGCGGCGGCGATCCCGGCATCGGCGGTCGCTATCTCGATAACAAGCGAGACATCACCAAGATCCTCCGCGACTGGGCAGACCAGTTTAAAGCCAAAGGAATCACCCACATCCGAGGCAGCCTCATCGCCGACGATTCTTACTTCGACGACGTCTACTTTCACCCCAACTGGTACCCCCGCGAACGCGCCGAATGGTATGAAGCCGAAGTCGGTGCCCTCAGCTTTAACGACAACTGCGTCGATATCCAGTTCAATACCGAAGGCCAGGTCCCCGGCGAACCCGCCAAATTTACCCTCGTTCCCCAAACCGATTACTACACCTATGAAAGCAATGTCGTAACCGTCGCTTCCGGCCGCTCCACCGAACGCTATTACCAGCGCGGTGCCACCACCAACGACCTTCAGGCCACCGGAACCCTCAACGTCGACACCAAAAAAATCGACAGCGCATCAATCCATGACCCCGCCATGTGGACCCTCGCCGTCTTTCAAGACGTCCTGACCTCCCAGGGAATCACCGTCGATGGACAGCCCCTCAAAGACCGGACCGCCCTCGTAAAACTGACTGACGAGAACCTCCTCTTCGTCCATGAATCCGTTCCCCTCTCCGAAGTCTGCAAAACCATCAACCTCGTCAGCCAGAACTTCTACACCGAATGCGTCGCCAAAGCCCTCGGACGCGAAAAGGCCGGTCAGGGAAGCTACGAAGCCGCCCGCCGCGTCATCGAACAGTTCTGCAAGGACAACAACATCTTCTCCGAAGGCCATGCCGCCGTTGACGGCAGCGGGCTCTCAAACCTCAACCGCGTCACCGGCAAACAACTCGTCGAAGTCCAGCGCTTTATGGACAACTCCCCACTAAAAGAAGCATGGCGCGAAACCATGCCCCAGGGGCAAAAGCGCGGCAGCCTCCGCATACGCTTTAGCGGCGTGCCCGAAGCCGAACGCATCTTCGGCAAAACCGGTAGCATAGGTGGCGTCCGCTCCCTCAGTGGCTGGGTCGTCGACGCCGCCGGCAAAGAAGTCTATTACTCCATCGTCCTCAACGATCTCGCGGGCCGCGACACCAGCAAAGGCATGGCCCTCATAGACAAAATTGCCGTGGAGCTCGCAAAATCTCAGTAATATCATAACTCCATAATTCCCCTTGCAATCCTCCTGAGGTGGCATGTATCTTGATACATATAGGTCGTATCACGATCTCATTAGCCACCCAGGGGGATTTTTCAAATGTCGATCCTTCGTCTCAAAGTAACGCCCATTGACCCACATCATCCAGCCGCAGACCATAACAGCCTAGCCGAATGGCTCCTCGCCATCCCGCGTCTTTTCCTCCTTGCCATCCGTCTTATGTTCGACAGCCGCGTAGCCGGATCCACAAAAGCGGCCTTGGGCGGCGGCCTCCTCTATATCGTATCCCCCATTGACCTCATCCCCGATTTCATTCCCGTACTCGGGCAACTTGAAGATATAGCCCTCGGACTTATCCTCACCGATATGATGGTCAACCGCCTCGACCCCCGTGTCATCTCTGACTACTGGCGTGGCAGCACCTCAACCCTCAGCGCCATCGGCAGAATGTCCGCCACCATTACCAACTACCTGCCCGGGTTCATCCGCCGCCGCGCCATGCGCAAAACCCTCACCCGGCCATCCGTAACCCGCCGGTAACCCGC
>CAYUGQ010000016.1:0-32349 GCA_964444305.1 uncultured Candidatus Sumerlaeota bacterium | reverse complement strand
ATGATATTGATATTATTGCTTATCAGACAATTATTGGTTTTGACAGTGCGCGCATGGATTTTACGGCGATTACTGACAACACCGGGCAGACGGAATCGTCGTTTGCTGTTTTTTCCAGGGGCCAGCATCAGCTTCCTTTAGAAGGTGTGGCTTATGCGGACGTGCACCGGAAGGCTAACATGGATTCGATTTTCAGCACGCTGCCACCGACGGATCCGAATGATCCTTATCTGCTTGGGCGACTGACGTTTGTGACGGCCTCAAATTATAATCCGGCGGCTGGTCCGTTTGGGATTTATTTC
This sequence comes from uncultured Candidatus Sumerlaeota bacterium, assembly GCA_964444305.1. GTDB lineage: Bacteria > Sumerlaeota > Sumerlaeia > Sumerlaeales > Sumerlaeaceae > JAKFFN01. Next base: position 32,047 of record CAYUGQ010000016.1, on the reverse strand, counting down.
GCTCAGGATGGTGAGCATGGCGGCGTTTTCGCCACTTTTGATGTGGAGAGACTTAACGTGATTTACCATAGCATTGAACCTGTTTCGTCTGTTGTGGACTGGGCGGTTTATTAGTTGGGGGACGGCGGGTCTCTGTTGAATGGATGATGAGGCCGGGCGCGGGTATTGCGGATTGATGCGGAGGTGTCGGCGATTGAAAAGCCGGCGGAACTGTTAGGCTGTGGCAGGAATTTGCTTTACTGCACTGCCATTCGCACAAAGGTCATGATTTATGAGTTATGATTTTCCCGCCCATGAGTCCACTCGCAAGCGCCGCCGTTGGGGGTGTACCTGCGGTTGTGTGATGCTGTTGGTTGTCTTGATTATTGCAGGGGGCCTGCTTTCTTATGTAGGTCTGCGGCCTCACGCTGATTATTCCCGCTATGCCCTGATGGATGGGGAAGTGGATGGCTTTGGCGTGTTGCGGATTAATGCGGAGGACGAGGGTGTTAACGCTTTCTCCAATTTCTTCCTTAATCGACTGGAGACGGCTTATCGGTCGAATCCGGAGGATGCGACAAAGGCGAAGACTCTTGATGCTATTAACAAGGTGTCGAAAAACGTCATGGCGCATTTCTTCCAGGGCGAGTCTATGATTTATGCGACGTATAACCCGGTTACGGCGGATGAGAATATCCTGATTTCCGTTCCCCTGGAGAACCGAATGGCTTCGCTGCCGTTGCGGGTTTTCCTTCAGGAGGTGGCGGGTCTTCAGCCTTCGGGCTCTGAGGGGGCGGGCCGGCTTTATCCGCTGGGGACCGGCGAATCGAACGGCACGACACATGTGCTGGCACTGACGCCGAGCGAAATGATGATTTCGGATGATGAGCCGCTGTTGCGGAAATCGGTGGGATACGCTCGGGAATCGAACCGGGTGGCTGTGCCGGCGGACAACCTGCAATGGTTTATTGATCAGCTTTCGCTGGATAATCCACCAGAGGGAGAGGATCTGGCGTTTGCTCTCGTGAACGAGGAAAGCCGGATTATTAACCTGATCCTTACGTTTGAGGATGTGGTGGGGATTACGGGGATTGCGGATCGGATTGGGTCGGCGCTGGCTACGGCGGATCTTTCGCTGTCTGATCTTTCGGGACTGAAACTTACGGCGGATCTGTCGTCGGCGGATGAGCTGAAGGGTCAGCTTACGCTGTATTGCCCGGATGCGACTATGGCGACGCGCCTGGCGCAGGTGTTTACGGCGTCTCTGCCTCATATTACGGGAAATACCTCGCGACATGGTTTTACGCTTGAAGCCACGGCGGCGGCCCGTGGACGCACGACTGTTATTAATATGCAGCTTACGGGTCTGAAGGCATGGGTGGAGGGTCTGGTGCCGATAGAGTCTGAGGTTGACGAAACACCGGCGGCTACTAATAAAGTGCCGGCTATTGCGGTCGAAACGGAATGATCGAGTACCTTCGCGGGGTTTTAATCAGTCGTGAGCCGGGTCGTGTTATCCTTGATGTGAATGGGGTGGGGTATGGCCTTGAGACGACGGCGGCGGCTGATGCTGTTTGTTCCAGGCTGGGGGAGGATGTGGAGCTTCATACCCACCTGTATGTCCAGGAAGGGATTATGAGGCTGTATGGGTTTGGCACGCGGCAGGAGCGGGAGATTTTTGAGGTGTTTCTGGGGACCAGCGGGATTGGGCCGCGGACGGCGGTGGCGATTTTGTCTAATATTGAGCTGGCGATTTTTGCTCAGGCGGTGATGCAGGGGGATCTGAAGACGCTGACGCGGATTCCGGGGATCGGGAAAAAGACGGCGGAACGGATTACGGTGGAGCTCAAGGATAAGCTGAAGCATTTTGTTTTTGAGGATACGGCCGGGCCTGAACGGAGCGCGGCGGCTGCGGCGGGGGGGGGGCTGGGTGTGCTGACGGATCAGAAACAGGAAGCGATTGAGGCGCTGATTGCTTTGGGATGTAAGCCGCTGGTGGCGGAGCGAGCTGTTGCGACGGCTGCGGATCTTCTGCCGCCGGAGGCCTCGACGGCAGAGCTGGTGCGCGAGGGATTGAAACACCGGCGGTAGTTTTCGGACGGCAGGTTAGGTTTCCAATACGAGCTTTCGGTCGACCAGGCGGAGGCAGCGATCAGCGAGTTTTGCAATGGCGGGATCGTGGGTTACGATGACGAGAGCCTTGTTGTTTTTGCGGCAATTGTCCCAGAGGAGGTCGATTACGGTGGAGGCGGTTGCGCCATCGAGGTTCCCGGTTGGTTCGTCTGCGAGGACGAGGTCTGGATTGTTGAGGAGGGCGCGGGCCAGGGCGACGCGCTGTTGTTCGCCGCCAGAGAGCTTTACGGGGCGATGGTCGACACGCTCTTCCAGGCCGAGGGCTGCGAGGCGCTCGAGAGCGCGAGCGCGCAGGGTGTCTGGATTTTCCTGGAGGATCATTCCGGGGATCATCACGTTTTCGAGGGCGGTGAATTCGGCCAGCAGGTGATGGAACTGGAAGATGAATCCGATGCGGCGGGCGCGCAAGGCGGCCAGTTTTTGTGTGTCCAGATCGGCGAGGTTTTCGCCGTCGATATGGATGGTTCCTTTGTTGGGTCTGTCGAGGGCGCCCAGAAGGTGCAGCAGGGTGCTTTTTCCGGCTCCACTTGCGCCGACGATGGAGATGATTTCGCCTTTGCTGACTGTGAGGTTGGCTCCGTCGAGGACCTGCAGGACGCGGGTGCCGTCGTGATAGGCTTTGCTGATGTCTTTTGCTTCGACGAGATTACTCATAGCGGAGGGCCTCCACGGGATCAAGTTTTGCGGCCTGCCGGGCGGGGTAGAGGGATGCGAGCAGGCAGATCGCCATGGCGGAACCGATAATCAGCAGGACCATGGAGGGATGCAGAAGGACGGGAATGTTGTCGCTCATGTAGGCGTTTTGCAGTTCGGGGATGGATACGTGGTTATGGAGGATATAGCAGGTGATGAGGCCGCCGATGGTGCCCAGGCCGGTGCCTACTGCGCCGATAATCAGGCCTTGATTCCGGAATATGCGCAGGATGGCGCTTTCGGTGGCGCCCATGCTTTTGAGGATGCCGATCTCGCGGGTTTTGTCGGTGACGACCATGGTCAGGGTGCCGATAATGTTGAAGGCAGCGACCAGTACGATGAAGAGCAGAATGATGAACATGGCCCATTTTTCGAGGACGAGGGCGTCGAAGAGGAGCTTGTTGCGGGTTTGCCATGTGGTCACAAGGACGTCTTGTCCCATTAGTTCCTGGATCTGGGCGGCGACGACATTGACTTGCTGGGGATTATCGACCATGACGCGGAGGCCGTCAACCTGACCGTAGGGTGCCATGAAAATGTTTTCGGCGCCTTCGAGGCTCATATAGGCAAAGCCGCCGTCGAAATCCTGGAGGCCGGTGGAGAAGGTGCCGGCGACGGTGACTTCGCGCATAAGGGGGGAGCGGCCGAGGGCGGTTTCTGCAAATGTTGGAGCCATAACGATCAGGCGGTCGCCGGGTTTTACGAAAAGGACTTCTTCAGCTACGGTTTTACCGAGTACGATTTCGAAGGGGCCGGGTTTTGCTTTGCCTTCCACGTTTTGCATGATGTTGGTGACGTCGTCTTCGCGTTCGACGTCAAGGCCGTGCATGGTGATGGCGGCCTGACGGATTTCGTTACCTTCGCCGGGCACCTGAACGAGGCCGAAGCGAATGACTACGGGACCTGCGGCTTTTACGCCGGGGATGGCGCGGATTTGTTCGAGGCTTCCGGTGGTGATGGCGGGGGCTTCTGCGTGGTTTCGAACGACTTCAATGTGGGCCTGGGCTCCGATGAGTTGTTTTCGCAGGTTGTCGTCGAAGCCATCCATGACTCCGATTACGACAATGAGGGCCATGACGCCCAGGGCGACGCCGGCGATGGAAATGACTGTGATAAGAGAGACGAGGGCTTTGTTTTGTCCGGCAAAGAGGTACCGGCGGGCGATAAAGCGTTCGAACTTCATAACTGTTTAGCAGTTAGCCTTTCGTTTCCGGATAAGAGGCTGCAGAGCAGCTTTCAAAGCAGACAAATCCAGTTCGGCTTTATTGTCTATGGGGGGTAATGAAACTGGGGTGAAAGGCTGAGGGGATCACCAGGCCGGACGTTCGTGGACGGCTCCGGAATCGACGGAGAAAATGTCTTTGGATTCCAGATTGTCGAAAATGTTGTCGTCGGGTTCGCCGTTGAGGGGGATTTTTATAAGGGCGAATTTCAGTTGGGGGAGCACTTGCTCACTGCCGTCGGCCATTTCACGCCTTGCGGAGCAGCCGCTCAGTAATAAGAGAAACAGTATTGCTGTGAAGGTGAGCCGCCAGCGCGGTCCCGCAGATAATCCCACCATAATCAGCATGGTTTAATGGGGCTTGGAGGACAAGTCGAGCATTAAAGCAGAAAAAATGATTGGGGGCCGCTGATGGCGCAGATGAGGTGGGTGGAGGGGTGAAAGTGGTCTTCGTTTTGCTGTTATAAGTGGGATGATTCACGGAGAAAGGAGAATCGCAAAATGCCATCTGCATGGTCTAAAAAAGATGAACGGAAGTATGAGCATATTAGGGATGGGGCGAAAGAGCGGGGGGCATCTGAGAAAAAAGCAAAAGAGGTTGCTGCGCGGACGGTGAACAAGGGGCGACGGCAGGAAGGTCGGACGCCTAACAAGACGACGCAGGGTACGGGTAATCCCAATCGCTCGCTGGAAGATCGGACTCGGGCGGAACTTTATAATCTCGCTAAGGAGCGGGGCATTTCGGGTCGGAGCAAAATGGCCAAGGCGGAGTTAGTGCAGGCGTTGCGGCGTTAGTTTGTGGTGTTATATTGTCAGGGGGTTTTGGTTTCGATGCCGGGCTTTATCATTCTCGGGACGGGGGCGTTGCGACGGAGCTGTACGGGCTCCGTCGCTTTCTTTTTCATGCGCAGATTTAGCATTTCGACGCCTACGGAAAACGCCATGGCAAAGTAGGTGTAGCCGCGGGGGATGTGATGGCCGATGCCTTCGGCTACGAGGTTTACGCCGATGAGGACGAGGAAAGACAGTGCCAGCATTTTGACGGTAGGGTGGCGTTCGACGAAGTCGGCCACGGTTCCGGCAAAGGCCAGCATGAAGCCAATGGAAATGACGACGGCGGTGATCATCACCCAGAGCTGTTTTGCCATGCCGACGGCGGTTATGACGGAGTCGACGGAGAAAACGATGTCGATGAGTATGATCTGAAAAATCACACCGGAAAAGCTGGCGGCAGGGCGTGTTGATGCTTCCAGCTCGTCTTCGCCTTCCAGTTTGTTGTGGATTTCGTGGGTGGCTTTGAAGAGCAGGAACAGGCCGCCGGCAATGAGGATGAGGTCTTTGCCGGAAAAGCTGTTACCCAGAACCTCGAAAAGGGGGCGGGTGAGGCGCATGAGCCAGACAATGCCCATCAGGAGGATGATGCGCATGACGAGGGCCAGCAAAAGACCGATGGTCCTTCCTCGGGCTCGCTGTTCTTTGGGTAATTTACCAGCAATGATAGAAATGAAGACGATGTTATCAATGCCGAGAATGATCTCAAGCGCTGTCAGGCTCAGCAGAGCGATCCAGGCTTCGGGTGTTGTCAGCGAGGCGAGAAAGGTTTCCATAGAACCTCAGGAGTTTTGATCAGGTTTATAATTTATGGCTGTGGGACGTCTGGTGGGTTGCCAGGCATTGTTGTTGTGTCAATGGTGGTGTCGCCGCCGGTGTTCAGATAAGGCTGAATTTTGCCCCAGCCCCACCAGACGGCGAGGGCGGCGAGGACGAGGAGGATAATCACTGTGATGTTCTTGTTCATGAGACTCTCCGAGTTGCGGAATTTTCAGTACATCTTATTGGAAAGACATAAGCAGGATTTGTGACCTTGCAAGATGTTTGCAAGAATTTTCATGGAAATCGTGATTGCAGGTAAGGTTTATCGCGTATTGAGTCACGAACCAGTATCATACATTATTGAACAGTCGTGGGTCCAGGCCTTCGGGCAAAGAGTGACCACGGCTGCTTTAGGGTAAATCGGAAAGGGACGCCAGCCAGCACATGAGCATTCTCGTAGATAAGAACACGCGCTTGTTGATCCAGGGAATTTCTGGGAACGAAGGCCAGTTTCACGGACAGCAGATGATTGAGTATGGAACCAATGTGGTGGGAGGCGTGGTGCCGGGCCGCGGTGGCCAGTCTGTTCTGGATCGCCCTGTCTTCAACACAATGAAAGAGGCTGTACAGGCTACAGATGCTAATGTCAGCATCATCTATGTGCCCGCCAAGTTTGCTGCGGACGCAGCGCTGGAGTCGATTGACAGCGGTGTCTCGCTGGTGGTGATCATTACTGAGGGCATTACCACGCTGGAGATGGTGAAGGTTTATCACTATGCCAAGGCGAAGGGTGTTCGCGTTGTCGGGCCTAACTGCCCGGGGCTGATTTCGCCGGGTAAAGCCAAGGTTGGGATCATGCCGGGTCATATCCATAAGGAAGGCCGCATTGGTCTGATTTCCCGGTCGGGTACGCTGACTTATGAAATCGTGAAAGAATTGACGACGAACGATCTTGGGCAGTCGACGTGTATCGGCATCGGTGGTGATCCGATCATTGGGACGACGTTTAGCGATGCTCTTGAACTTTTTGAGAACGATCCGGATACGGATGCGGTTGTCATGATTGGTGAGATTGGTGGTACGGACGAAGAGACGGCCGCTGAGTATGTGAAGAACCACATGAAGAAGCCGGTGGTTGGATTTATTGCCGGTTTGACGGCGCCTCCGGGCAAACGTATGGGCCATGCCGGCGCTATCATCAGCGGTGGCAAGGGTACGGCTACGGAGAAGATTGCGGCGATGAACGATGCCGGGATTCCAGTGGCTGAACGGCCTGATCAGGTTCCTGGACTGGTCAAGCAGAAGCTGGGTCTTTCGTAAGAGAGTTTTTTTTAAGTTAATGGGGTCTGGCCTGGGGCCGGATCGAGAGTAAAAATAGCCGGCGCTGAAAGGTTTTTTACCTGATCAGCGCCGGCTTTCTTTTTGATGTGCGGTGTTGTCGGCTTGAAGCCGACGAGTTACTTCGCGATGGGAGGTTCTTAGAGGTCTTCCTCGACGCGCAGAACGAAGGGTTTTTCCTTGGCGACGTCCGACTGGGCGATTTCGTTTAGGGCTGTCTGGAGTTCGGCTTCGGATGCGCGGTGGGTGACGATGATGACGTCTACGGTTTTGCCTTCACTGCGGTCGCCGGTCTGCAGCATGGAGCGAATGCTTACGCCGTGATTAGCGAGGACGGTGCTGATGGTGGCCATGGCGCCGGGGCGGTCTTCTACGCTGACGCGCAGATAGTAGCTGGTGCTGAGTTCGGAGACGGATTTCAGGTTTTTCTCGCCGACTTTGACTTTCAGGCGGTCGTCGGTGGTTGGGGGGACCCCGCGGGAGATATCGCCAGCGATGGAGATGATGTCGCTAAGGATGGCGCTGGAGGTGGGAAGCTGTCCGGCTCCACGGCCGTAGAATAGTGTCTGGCCGACGAGGTCGCCGTCTACCAGGATGGCATTAAAGACGCCGCCGACATTGGCCAAGAGGCTGCTGTTGGGGAGGAGGGTCGGGTGTACGCGGACTTCGACTCTACCGTCGGATTCATCGCGCCTGGCGATGCCGAGAAGCTTTATGGTGTAACCGAGCTTGTTGGCATTTTCGAGGTCGACTGGTTTCAGGCGGCTGATACCTTCGACGAAAACGTCGGTGAAGCGGACATCTTGCTGAAAGGCCAGGCTTGCGAGGATGGCGGTTTTATGGCCGGTGTCATAGCCTTCCACGTCGTAGGTTGGGTCGGGTTCGGCGAAGCCATGGGCCTGCGCCTCGGCCAGTACGGTTTCAAAGGCACGGCCGTCCTGGGCCATGTGGGTGAGGATGTAGTTACAGGTGCCGTTCAGGATGCCGTAAACGGATTTGATCTGGTTGGCTGATATGCCGGTCTGCAGTCCGCGGATGATCGGTATACCGCCGCCAACGCTGGCTTCGTATAGTAGAGCGACGTTGTTTTCGCGGGCGGTTTGCCAGAGCTCAGGGCCGAAAGTGGCGAGCATGGCTTTGTTGGCCGTGACGACGTGTTTGCCGTTTTTCAGGGCTTTTTCGACGAACGTGCGGGCTGGCTCAAGGCCGCCCACCAGTTCCACCACGAGCTGGATCGAGGGGTCGTCCAGCAGAGCGTGGGCGTCGTCGGTCAGGATGGAAGCGTCGTATTCGGCGTCGCGCTTCGTCTTGATGTCTTTATCGGCGATCCGGGTGATTTGCAGTTCCACGCCGGTTCGTTCTTTGATAATCTCACGATTCTGGTTAAGTGCGTTGACCAGCCCGGTGCCGATATTACCGAAGCCGATCAGTCCAATGTTAAGGGTATTCATGGAGATACAGCAATGGATTAACCAAGGTGTTTTCAAGGGGAATCAGCAGGAAATGTGTGGGGAATCGGTGGGGCTGATGGGTTTTTCGGTTTGTCTGTAGGTTATTATCTGATGTTTGGATTATATCGAATGACGGCCGTGGCAATGCTGGGGTTGTTTTGCCTGGTGCTTTCCGGCTGCATGGAACCGGAGGCGGCTGTGGTGCCAATGAGTGAAGATGAGCCTGTGGTGCGGGCTCCAGAGTTGGAGCCGAACCGGGGATGGATTAATACGGATCGGCCGTTGCGCCTGAAGCATGAGTTGCGGGGGCATGTGGTGCTGCTGGACTTTTGGACCTATTGCTGTATTAACTGCATGCACATCCTGCCGGACCTGGAGTTTCTGGAGGAGAAGTATGCGGATCAGCCGTTTGTGGTGGTGGGGGTTCATTCGGCGAAGTTTGACAATGAGGAGAACCGGGAGACTATCGAGGCGGCGGTGCGGCGCTATAATATTAAGCACCCGGTGGTGATTGATGATGATATGGAAATCTGGAACCGGTATACAGTGCAGGCGTGGCCGACGTTTGTACTGATTGATTCCCGGGGGCGAGCGGTGGGGATGACGAGCGGTGAGGGGAACCGGGATGTTCTGGATGCGGCGATTACGAAAATGCTCGAGCAGGGGCGCACGGAGGGGACGCTGGCGGAGGGGCCGGTCAAGATTAATGCGGGCGAGGTGGAATCGCCGGGGACGCTTGCGTTTCCGGGGAAGCTGTTGGCTGATGAGGCGGGCGGACGGTTGTTTATCGCGGACAGTAATCATTGCCGGATTGTGGTGACGACGCTGCCGGGGACGGATGGAAAGGCACGGCTGATTTCAACGATTGGCAGCGGCCGGCGGGATCGGGAGGATGGCAGTTTTGAGGCAGCCAGTTTTGATAACCCGCAGGGACTGGCGCTGGTGGGGGATACATTGTATGTGGCTGATACGGATAATCACCTGATCCGGGCGGTGGACCTGGCGACGAGTACGGTAAGGACTGTTTCCGGAACGGGGCAGCAGGGCTATGATCGGCGGGGCGGAAAGGCCGGGACGGAGCAGGAGATTGCAAGCCCGTGGGATCTGGAGTATGATGAAGAGCGGAACCGACTTTTCGTTGCCATGGCGGGAACTCATCAGGTTTGGACGTATGATTTGGGGTCGGGGGTGGCGCAGGTTTATGCGGGAAGCGGGCGTGAGAATATCGTGGACGGGCGGGCGCTGGAGGCGAACCTGGCTCAGCCGAGCGGGCTTGCACTGCTGGATCATAACCTGTTTGTAGCGGACAGTGAGGTTAGCGCGATTCGGAGGGTTCATGCGGAAAACGGGGGCGTGACGACGGTGGTGGGCCTTGGATTGTTTGTGTTTGGCGATGTGGACGGGCGGGGGGATGCGGTTCGACTTCAGCATGTACTGGGAGTGGCGGTTCATGGCAAGAACCTGCTGATTGCGGATACCTATAACCATAAAATCAAACAGGTGAATCCGGTTACGAAAGAGGTCAGCACGATGTTTGGGACGGGCAAGCCGGGGCGGGATGCTGGCGGGCGTCCGGCGTTTTTTGAACCGGCGGGTCTGGAGGTGGCCGGTGGGCATCTGTATGTGGCGGATACCAATAACCATCGTGTGGTTGTGATCCATCTTGAGACGGGTAACTGGTCGGAGGTGGTGATAGAAGGCCTGGAAGCTCCAGAGGTGGAAGAATGGTAATTATGGATAAGTTTATCCGAATTAACTGTGGCGGATTTTGCATGAGGTAATATGAAGTTTACCAGGTCACAAACCGGAGGTCGGGCGATGACGGAAAAAAATAACCTGCCAGATATTAAAGATGAAAAAGATGTGCAGGCTTTTGTGGATGCGTTTTATGCTAAGGTGACCGTTGACCGGATGCTGGGGCCGATTTTTAATGATGTGGCGAAGGTGGACTGGGGCGATCACCTGCCGACGATGTATAGTTTCTGGTCGTCGTTGTTGCTGGGCACGCGGACTTATCATGGGGCGCCTTTTCCGAAACACGCAGATTTGCGGCAACATATCAGCCCGGCTCATTTTTCCCGCTGGGTGGAATTATTTAATGAGACCGTGGACAGCCTTTTTCACGGGGAAGTGGCGGACACGGCTAAGCAGCGGGCTCTGAACATTGCATTTATTTTTCAGAGCAAGCTGTCCATGCTGAGCCAGATGGATCGTGAGGCAGAGAAGCAACCGGCGGGAAAACCTGTCTGAGCTTCAGGAGCCGTGGGTGACGGTGAGGCGTCGCATGGTTTCTTCCTGCAGGTGAACCAGTGCGTGCTGAAAGACGGCGTTGGCGGTGGGGTTTTCGCGTAGCTGCCATCGCATGTAGGCGGATAGCTCGTTTAGCCAGCCTTCTTTGAGGTCCTGGATAAACACGTTGCTTTCCTTTTCGCCCCAAGTGGTGTGGCGGGCGTATAGGGCCTGACCTCGAATGCCGGTGGCTTCGAATCGGGCCATAAGCAGCGCGGAACCGGCCACGGAATATCCGCGGGGGAGTATGCGGTCGAATCCCTGGGGAATAATTGAGATTATGTTATGGGCTATTTCTCGAGCCACATAGACATACGCAGGATGGCCAGCTCTGCTGGAGGCGGCGCTTGAAAACGGTGCGGCACCAAGCCTGGGCAACCCGAAGGTGTGCCCGCGTGCGGGAGTTTTTTGTTCCACAGTTCTGTGTCCTCGGCAGTTTTCCCGGCCACATCAACGGTCAGCGACAAACCCTGCGCCGGGTTCGCATAATTTGTCGCGAAGCAGAACAATGTAATGTGAGGGTCCATATAACGGGGGGGCATGCAACAAAAATCCACGGCGGTTGAGATTTAGTCTTTAAGGTAAAGTCGGTTATTGAAAGCTATGAAGTGGTGTGGTTTAGGGGTGGAATTACTGCCTTAAAGAGGAGGCTTCGATTTTGTCTTATCGTATTTCCCGCAATGTTATGATTCAATTGTCCGCTGTTGTGTGTGCGGGCATGTGTAGTATTATGCCAGCGCCTGTGGTTGCCACTACGGACACGGCCGTGTTAAGCCAGGCGGCTAATCTGCCGCTGCCGGCAAAGGCTGTGTTTCGCGAGGGTAACAGCAAGAACTTCGTGAAGCGTCATCATGAGAATCTGGTGCGCGCCAAGGAAGGTCCTATTGGGGTGCTGTTCACGGGGGATTCTATCACTAATGGCTGGTCTAAGGTGCCGGACATCTGGAACTCGGCGTTTGGAAAATGGAACCCTGCCAACTTTGGAATCGGGGGCGATCGCACGCAAAATGTGTTGTGGCGGATGGAAAATGGGGAGTTGGACGGCATTTCGCCGGAGGTGGTTGTGCTGATGATTGGCACGAACAATACCCACAGTGATTCGCCTGAGGCGATTGTGCTGGGTATCCAGCGGATTATTGATCTTGTTCAATATAAGTTGCCGGAGACGAAGGTGTTGTTGCTGGCGGTGTTTCCGCGAGAGCCCCGGATGCGTGATGGGGAGCTTTATACAATGCCGACCGAGAAGGTGAAAGAGATCAATAAACTGTTGCCGGCGCTGGCCCAGGAGGGTCGGGTGCGGTATCTTGATATTGGCGATACGTTCCTGGGGGAAGACGGCAAAGTGCCGGAGACAATTATGCCGGACGGTTTGCATTTGAGTCCGGAAGGTTATCAGAAATGGGCGGATGCGGTTGTGCCGGTTCTGGAAGAAATGATGGGGGAATAGAAAGATTTGAAACGAACGATGCGGAGGGACGGGCTGAGAGTTTAGCGCCTGTCCCTCCGCATTTTTTTGTTTTTGCGGCCGGTTAATTGTATAATGCCCAGTCGTCTACAGAGGCAACGGTGGAGCTTATGCGATGAACGGTATTGTAGCCAATGACGTAGAGGTTTCCATCGGGCCCGGTGGTCATGTTAATAAGGGCTGAGAAACCGGTGCCGAAAGATATGGGGGCGTCGGATTCGCCCACGTTGAGGACGAGATCGGACAGGTGGCCGCTGAGATCGAAGCCGGTGCGGGTGGAGTTTAAAGGCATGTGGTAAAGCTTGCCGTTGTTAGATGCTCCTACGAAGCAGGCGTTTTCATACTGCGGACCCAGACCGGTGCCGCGGAAGAAGTGAATTGCAGTGAGAGCAACGGGGACTTGCCAGACGAATTCCGGGTCGGAGTAAGTGCCGACTCCATTGAAATCTACAAGAGTGGGGTTGCCAGTCCGCATGCCCATGATGGGTCGCCAACCACTGTTGAAGGCGGGCTCCACGAGGTTTATCTCATCAGAATGGTTTGGTCCGTTTTCCGTGTTCCAGAGGGTTCCGGTAACGGGGTCGAAGTCCATTCCGAAGCTGTTGCGGATGCCATAGGCATAGAGAACCTGGAGGTTAGCGTTACCGCCAGCGACGTCGTAAAATGGACCGCGTTCGGCACCAGTGGGGGTGGAACCGTCAGGGTTTAGGCGAAGAATTTGTCCGGAAAAATCAGGGGCGGAGCCGGTGGGGTTGTTCTGCATCTGGCCGTTAAGATTGAGGTCGCCGATGATAATGAAAAGTTTCTGCTGGTCGGCGGGGACGTTTGGTGGGCCAAAGGTAATGATGCCGCCGTCGTGGTTTGGACCGGGCAGAACGGGGAGATCGATGAGGACTTCTTCATTGACCAGGGCGGAGCCATTCCACGTGAACCGGCTGACGCGGTTAGCGGTAGGACTCGCCCCATCTGATGGGGCTGCTGTATAGAAAAGGTAGACGTAGCGATGGGCGGGCAGGTCGAACTGGGGATCGAGTGCAATGCCAAGCAGACCGCGTTCACTATTGGAATTTACGGGAAGATCAAGTACGACCTCTTGGACGCCGTTGAGGACGCGAATGACCTGACCTGTGTCTTTTACGGTTACCAGTATGTCGTTTGAGTCCAGAAATACCAGGCCGGTTAGAAGCTCTCCGGAAATGGAGACTACGGGTTCGGACTGGATATTTGGATCGACGAAGCTGGGTTGGGCACTGATGTTGAAGGGGAGCAGAAGCATGGGTATTGCGGTGCAAATACGGCGTAATCCGAGCATGATGGGCCTCCGGGCCATTAATGGAAAAAACGTGGGGTAACTTTTGATATCGAAGCAATTTGCAAGCCACGGGTTATAAAAACCAGCGATATGGTTTGGCTGTCAAATTGTATAGTCACCAGGGTGTAAAGGGGATGTATCATGCCGGTTTACGAGTATTATTGTCCTGCAAATAATTGCCACGTGGAAGTGACGCATGGGATTAATGAGCGCTTATCCACGTGGGGAGAATTGTGCGAGGTGGCGAGTCTTTACCCCGGAGATACGCCGTTGGATGAGCCTGTTGAGAGGCTGTTGTTTCCAGTGGGGGTCGCCACGCCAAAGACGGATTCTGAACTTAAAAACATGGGTTTTACGAAGTTGGTGAAGCGGGATACGGGTGTGTATGAGAACGTGACGGCCACCGATAAGGAATCACGGTATATGAAGTCGGGGGATTCTTCGACACTGCCGGACATTAAGAGCCGAATCACGGATTGATCGGTGGTTTGGGCAGGGTCGGTGGACGTGGTTGAACGATGCATTTTGCCGTGGGCGAACACGGTGGGCTTGTGGGGGTAAACTGTTTTTATCATGAACCATGAAAGCCTTCTTCCGGTGCGGCGCAAGTGCCGCGAGGTCAAAGTCGGACCTTATATTATTGGCGGGAATAACCCCATCCGGGTGCAGACGATGTCTGCCACGGACACGGCTGATGTTGAATCAACCGTGGCCCAGATTAATGCGCTGGCTGAGGCTGGCTGTGAGATTATGCGCCTGACGGTGGATACCCGCAAGGCGGCGATTGCTCTGCCAGAGATTCGCAAGCGGGTGCGGGTGCCCTTGGTGGCGGATATCCATTTTAATCATAAGCTGGCTTTGGAAGCGGCGCCTTATGTGGATAAGATCCGCATTAACCCGGGTAATATCGGCAGTGAAGAGAACGTGAAGGCGGTGATTGACAGGGCTAATGAGTTTGAACTGCCCATCCGGGTGGGGGTGAACAATGGCTCGCTGGAGAAGGACATAGCGATTCGCTATGGGGCTCATGTGAGTGAGGGGATTTTAATGCCGCCGGAGGGGGGCTATCCGCCGGAGGCTCTGGTGGACAGTGCGTTGCGCAATATTGAGATTTTGGAAAGCTATGGCTTTACGCGGACGATTATCAGCGTGAAGAGCAGTAATGTTCCTTTGATGGTGAAGGCTTACCGGCAGTTGGCCGCCCAATGTGATTACCCGTTGCACCTGGGGGTGACGGAGGCGGGGACGAAGGATAACTCTAATATCAAATCGTCCATCGGGATCGGGGCGTTATTGCTGGATGGTATTGGCGATACGCTGCGGGTTTCCATCGCCGCCCGGGCTACGGAAGAGAAAAAAGATGAAATCCGTACCGGCTTTAAGATTTTGCAGGCGCTGGGTTTGCGCCGTTATGGTGTGGAAGTGGTAGCGTGTCCTACGTGCGGGCGGGAAGACGTCGGATTTGATACGACCAAAATTGCGCTTCAGATTGAGGAGATTAATCAGAAGCGGACAAAGCCGATCAAGATCAGTGTGATGGGTTGTTATGTGAATGGACCGGGTGAGGCGGCGGAGGCTGACCTGGGAGTGGTAGCCAGCGGAAAAGCGGCAAAGATTTTCCTTCGGGGGAAACTGGTAGATACACTGGTGCCGTTTGATGAGGTGATCCCGCGTATTACTGCTATGATCGAAAGCTTCGATGCAGAAGCAGACGTGGCGGAAGTGGAAGCGCCGGTTTAATTCGGGCGGCCGGTTTTTGTGGGGGCATAGTTTGACCGCCAGAAAAGCCATCCCCACAGGACCCATAGCCCGATAAGGGGCAAAAGGCTGAGGATGCCGGAAATTCCGAGGGTAATGCCTAGATTCCAGTCGAGCTTGTCGTTGGCAAGCCAGGGCGCGATTTGCCTTCCGAAGGTGTTGGGGTAATCATACTCGATCAGGCTGGGGGCGAGTAAGGCCATCTGCCATCCGCCGTCGGGAACCTGGGGTTCGACGGCATTGACCAGCAGATGGACGCCGATGCCAATGATTCCCGTAAAAAGGATCAGTGGTCGAACCCACGGGTTTGAGAGCCACAGACCGAGGCCGGCGGCCAGGAATGGGATGGCGGGGGCAAGGTGGCGGGGCGAGAAACTCCAGCCGCCCCACCACATGTAATAGCTGGCGTTAAACAGGATATAAAACAAGGCGGATGCGGCGCAGAGGATGGCGACGAAGCGACGGGCTCGATCTTTTTGCGTGATCATTGTGATAAGACCGGCTGCGCCGATGAACAGCATGGGGGAGTAAAAAAACAGGCCGCGAAAAGGATGGAACGTGGTCAGCCACAGGACTGGCGCTTTCGGGGGCCAGGTTGCGCCCATTAGTCCGATGGACATGGCGTATCGAAATTCAGGCACCAGGTGAAATTCGTAGGGGATGGAAGGGTGGCCGAAGATCATGGTGCTGTAGATCAGGAAGGGGGAATTGCCCAGAACGCAGCCTGCGCCATATAGAAGGGCTGCGGGTATGAAATGGCGTCGGCCGCAGCGGGCGAGCAGATAGAGTCCGGTGAGGCCGATGGCGGCTGCATAGAGATACTCGCACATGATGGTGAGTCCGCCAAATAAACCGGCGAGAGCTGTCAGTTTCAAAATTGCGGATTGCTCGCGATCCTGGTCGATCATTGCAGAGGCTTTTTCCACGGTGATCAGTGTGGCCAGGAGAAACAGGGTGGCCGGGCCGTAGCTCATAAAAAGTGTGCCGTAGAGAAAAAGCAGCGAGCCCATGATGACCCCGGCTGAAATCAGGGCGAGGGAAGGCCGGCTGGCGCGGGGCCATAACAGGGCAAGCCAGCGCATGAGGAGAACTCCTGCGAGAGCTGTGGCGGGAACGACCGAGCCGAGGGTTATGAGATAGGTATAAGTGCGGGTGGAGAAGGGTTCGCCCCGGGAGGTTTCGATGGCGTTTACGATAAATGCGGCTGGCACGCCGAGGAGGGATGTGCCTATGCTTTTGTCGGAATAGAGTCGGCCTTCATAGATGGAAAGATCGCGGGTTTCGAAGCGTGTGACGAACTGATCGACCTGCGGGCTTCCGGTGGTGGCCCAGGCCGCAGAAAGGGCCAGGCGGGAATTGACATTCCAGCCGGGGTTGCTGTGTCCGAACCAGGCCAGGCTGACAAACAGCAGCAGAAACAGCATGACCTCCGGCGACGAAAGGGTCGCAAGAAACCGCTCGCGGAGGGACGATGGGGGCTGGATTACCATAGGCGGAGCAAACTCGGGAAATAGGCGGTCGCGCAAGATATAATAGTTTTCCATGAGTGATTTGTCCCCATACCAAGTGCTTTTGTATTACAAATACGTGGATATTGAAGATCCCGATGCTTTTGTAAAAGAGCACACGGCTTTGTGCGAACGTCTTGAGCTTCATGGCCGTATCCTGGTGGCCTCGGAGGGGCTGAACGGTACTGTTTCGGGGACGCGAGAAAACACCAATGCCTATATGGACGCACTGCATGGCGATCCGCGTTTTGTTGATATGCAGTTTAAGGTGGACGATGCGGAGGGGCATGTTTTTCAAAAGCTGCGGATTAAGGCGCGGCCGGAGATTGTGCGGCTGGGTCTGGAGGATGATGTTGATCCGAGGCAGAAGACTGGCAAACGGCTGAAACCGGTGGAGTTTTATGAGGCTCTGCAGCGAGACGACGTTGTCGTTGTTGATGCGCGGAATGACTATGAATATGATGTGGGCCATTTTCGAGGGGCGATTCGGCCGCCGCTGAAGACGTTTCGGGATTTTCCCGAGTGGGTGCGGGAGACGCTTGCGCCTTATAGGGACAAGACAATTCTGACTTACTGCACGGGTGGTATTCGCTGTGAGAAGTTTTCTGCCATGATGCTGGAAGAGGGCTTTGAGAATGTGTATCAGCTTGATGGGGGCATTGTCACTTATGGGAAAGATCCTGAAGTGCAGGGGAGGCTGTTTTATGGAAGCTGTTATGTGTTTGATGAGCGCGTGACGGTGCCGGTGAATCGGACGGAAGAGGCTTGCGTGATCAGTCATTGCTATTATTGCAATGGAGAATGTGAGCGCTACGTAAACTGCGCCAACCGGGAATGCGATCACCAGTTTCTCTGCTGTGTGGACTGTGAGGTGAAGCATCGCCGGAGTTGTTCGGAGGGGTGTGAAAGTGCGCCGAATCACGAATTTAATCCGGAGACGGCGGGGACGCTGAAATCCTATTATCGGTAGCTGCTGGGGGAGTAAGGCAGGTGTAATGATGCGCCTATCTGTACGCTGTTGAGTATCAATGGGTGTCGGAATGGACGATATTGGGTTGACGTCCAACTTATGTGCTATATTTTGTTGAATCTTTGTGCGAAGCCGGCTCGAATTGTTAGGACTGCTACGCGGAGGGCAGAATTATGCACACGGATTTTTTTAGGAAATGGGCGTCTGATTTTATAGTTGGTTTTACTGGTAAGTCTTTGAGGAGGCGCTTCAGGGGCAATGGGGTCAGGGTGTTGGGGTGGCGGTTTATGTTCGTGTGGGCAGGGGTCATTTTTCCTACGCCGGGGGCGGCTGATGTCTCGTTGCAACACTTGGCTCCGGGCGCTGGTTTTTATGTGGAAGGCGATTTTTCGTCTGTGACGCTTGGCAATGATATTTCATGTGTGGGTGATGTTAACGGGGACGGGTATGACGATTTTGTGGTGGGGCGTAGATTTCAGGCGGGGACGTTACAGCCGCTGGAGGATGCTGCTTATCTGATTTTTGGGAATGGTTCGCCTGCGCCGCCTGATTTGAATGTGGCCGACCTGGATGGCACAAATGGGGTGAAGCTGGTTGGCTTTGCAGGGCGGGTGACTCAGTTTGGGACGAGTGTCTCTGCGGCGGGGGATGTTAACGGGGACGGGATTAATGATTTTATCATTGGAGCACCCCGGGCTCCAAAGCTGCATCCTTTGCCGCCTTCAACTGAGGTTGTTTCCGGTTTGGCCTATATAGTGAATGGAAGGGAGAGCTGGCCTTCGACCATTTATGCAAACTTCCTGGTTGGGCAGGGCGGGACGATGTTGAATGGAGAGAACCACAATGACCATACTGGGATTCGGGTTGCCAGTGCGGGGGATGTAAATGGAGATGGCTTTTCTGATGTGATCGTCCACAGCAGGCATGAGATTGCAGGGATTTATAATTATAAGACCTATGTGGTTTTTGGCAAAAGCGACCTGGGAGGACCGGGATTATCGTGGTTTGAATTGGGATCGCTGAATGGTCAGAATGGTTTTTCGATCAGTGGAGTTTCTTATTTCCCGGCATCGCAGTATCCGCTGTCTGTGGCAGGGGCAGGGGATGTCAACGGGGATGGCTATGATGATGTGATTATTGCGGGGCGAGGGTTTGCGGGGAGCTTTGGCTATGTTATTTTTGGACGGGGAGGTAATTTCGCAGCCACAGTAAACCCTCATGAGCTGACGGGCAACAATGGTTTCCGGTTTAATGTGCCTTCTACGGGAGAATCGCGGGGATTGCATGTTGCGTCGGTGGGTGATTTTAATGGTGATGGATATGCGGATTTTGTGGTGGGACCGGGTAATACTCCCGACATCAATAGTCACAGGGATTTTTATGTAGTGTTTGGCCGTGCGTCGTGGTCGGGGACCTTGAGTTTGCCGGGTTATCTGAATGGGAGCAATGGGTCCGTGATCTCAGGGCCAGATATGCATTGGACGCCATCCAGTCTGGCTGGTGCGGGGGATGTGGATGGTGACGGGTATTCGGATTTGCTTTTGGCAACTCCCTATATGTACGGTTATTATCTGACTCCGCAAGGGGGTCGGACTTTCTTAATTAATGGAAAGCCATCTTATCCCGCCCGGAAGATTTTGGTTATAGACTCCGAAGCGGATTTTTCCACGATGTATGGTGGAGGGTCGTACTATTATTCCGGAACCAGTGTTTCGGGGGCTGGAGATTTTAATAATGACGGGTTTCAGGATTTGTTGATAGCAGCGCCGTTGGCTGGCAATTATGGCCGGGCTTTTATGGTGTTTGGCGCTGGCGATGCTGAAGGTTCGGCGACGTATAAATCCTATAGCAGGAACGCCGACAGCCCGCGTGGGCCTGTGGGCATTCCCGGTAATGCGGGTGATGGAACGTCGCCGTCACGAGTCTGGCTGGATTTTTCCATGGGTAAGTTTGCGAGTCTGGAACAGGCAACAATTACGCGGACAAAGGCAAATGTTTCGGGCTTCAGCCGACCTGAGGAAGTGGCCGATGTTACGTGGAAGGTCGAAACCAGCCGTATAACATGGGGGGAGGCCGAGGTGACTTTCAAGTACACAGACCAGGAGGTTGCAGGTCTTCCGGGAGGTGAATCAGATTTGACGATTTATCGGGCTCCGGACGTGAGCGGGCCCTGGACACAATTGCCTACAGCCAATGTTGGAGCGAAGAAACTGACGGCTACCGTGGCTGAAGGTATGCTTGGCCATTTCGCCATCGCCACTTCTACGGCGATGGAAGCTTCAGTAGATGAGTGGTTCCTGTACTGATTTACTCAGCTACAGGTTCGTTTGCTTCCAGGCGAGAGATTCGATGACGAAGCTGTTCAAGCTGTTCGCGCAGGATGGGTTCGCCGCTGGCTGAAGGCAAGGGTGGCTCATCCTGTGCCAGAATCTCGTGGAGGTTCATCAGGGCTTCCTGATAGCGGTTCAGGTTGCGGGTTTCGAGGCGTTGCACCACGATGGCTTTATTGGGGAAGTCAGGCAGGGACTTCGCGAATGCAATTACGGAGTCAACCTGTTCAAGATCATGGTTTTGATTGGTCATGGGATTCGCCTCGATTTACAAAATTATGGCGGTATTGAGCGAAAAGTGTGCTTAATGCAAGAAGAGAGATGAACTATTCCAAATCGATGATTTCGTTTGGGATTATGACGTGAATCTTTCCACCTTCTTCGCGAACCTTGAAGCCCTTCAGGCTGGCCCCGGTACAGGGTCCTGATACGCACAGGCCGGTGTCGGGCTCAAACAGAGCGCCGTGGTTTCTGCAGAGCAGGTAGCGGCCGTCGTCGGTGAGAAAATCCCCGTCGCCGTAATCAAGGGACAGCGGCTGGTGACGGCAGACATTTTTGAATGCGTGCAGCTTCCCTTCATATCTAATGACCAGGCCTTCACTGGGCATGCCGGATTCATCCCGGTATTGAAACACGGTGGTTTCACCTTCGCTCAGGGTTTTTTCTATGAGAAGCGTTTCGCCGGAATCATCGTGAGACAAGGCCGTTACCACCCCTATCGTTGTTTTATAAAGGGATATACCGCAGGATCGTGCTATTTGCACAGAACTTGCGCTTAAAGTTGCCTAGCCAACAAATACATCAATGAGAAAGTGTTCAGCATGAGCCGTTTAGTGGTTGTTTCCAACCGTTTACCTGTTACAGTAGCAAAAGACGAGGCGGGGAAAATACAGCTTGATGCCAGTTCGGGGGGACTGGCGAGCGGCATGGGGGCTTATCTTGAAAAGCAGGCAGCAGAGGAGGGCCAGAGTTCGGATTTTTTATGGATTGGCTGGCCGGGAATTGATGTGGAGGAGTCTGATCGCGATGAGGTGAAGCGGCGGCTGAAGGATGAACAGCAGGCTGCCCCGGTTTTTCTGTCGCCGGAGGAAATGGACGGGTTTTATTACGGATTTTCGAACCGCACCCTTTGGCCACTTTTTCACTATTTCCATTTATACTGCGTGTTTTCTGAGGAACTGTGGCAGGCTTATGTGGAGGTGAATCAGAAGTTTGCGGACGCCGTCCTCGAGGTGGCGACGGAAGAAGATACCATCTGGGTCCATGATTACCAGTTGATGCTGGTGCCGCAAATGATCCGGGACAAAATGCCGCGGGCACAGATTGGGTTCTTTCTACATATTCCATTCCCGTCTCATGATGTTTTCCGGCTGTTGCCGCGTGACTGGGGGCGCAGGCTGCTGGAGGGGGTGATCGGGGCAGACCTGGTCGGGTTCCATACTTATGATTATACTCACCATTTCCTGCGGGCGTTGTTGCGAATTTTAGGTCATGACCATTCCATGGGGACGGTGCACCTGGGGGACCGGGTACTGCGGGTGGACACTTTCCCGATGGGTATTGAGTATAGCAAATACAGCGATGCGACCCATCTGCCGGAAGTGGAAACGGCAATGGAGGAGCTGACCGGTTATATGAGAGGTCGGAAGACGGTTGTCAGCGTTGACCGGCTGGATTATACAAAAGGTATTATTAATCGCCTGAATGCTTTTGAGCACTTTCTGGAGACCAACCCGGACTGGCTGGACAAAGTGCGACTGATCCTTATCGTAGTTCCATCGCGTGAGGCCGTGGACGAATACGAGGATATGAAGCATCAGATTGATGAAACCGTTGGCCGCATTAATGGTAATTATGGCAATGTTGGCTGGACTCCGGTGGCTTATGTTTATCGGTCGGTTCCGTTTGAACAGCTTATCGCGGCGTATGCCTTGGCAAATGCGGCGCTGGTTACGCCTCTGCGTGACGGCATGAACCTGGTGGCGAAGGAATATGTGGCCTGCCGGACGGACGGGACGGGTGTCTTGATCTTGAGTGAGATGGCGGGAGCGGCGAGTGAGCTGCCGGAGGCTCTGCTGATTAATCCGAACAGTATGGAGGAAATCGCGGATGCCATCAAGCAAGCTTTGGAAATGCCGGTGGAGGAGCAGAAATCTCGCTTGGATGCGATGCAGCGGCGGTTGAAGCGGTATGACGTTGTCCGGTGGGCGCAGGATTTCCTGCAGAGCCTGAGCAAGGTGGCTGATCCGGATACGGCGGTGCCGGCGATTCGTATTACGGATGAAGTGCGGAGCACCTTTACGGAGAGTTTTCGTAATGCGAAAAAGCGGATGTTGTTTCTGGATTATGACGGGACGCTGGTTGGGTTTAATGCGGACCCGATGGCGGTGGAGCCGGGGCGGCGCGTCGTGGAGTTGCTGTCGCGCCTGGTGAAACAGCCGGATACGGAAGTGATTATTGTCAGTGGTCGCCAGCATGACATCCTGGATAAATGGGTGGGCGGTTGTGGCGTCAGTCTGGTGGCGGAACATGGGGCCATGATTCGCCGCGGAAGCAAAGACTGGCAAGAAAGTGCGCCGCCGCAGACTCGCTGGAAGCACGAACTGAGACCGATCCTGGAAACTTATGTGGACCGCTTGCCGGGGTCGTTTGTGGAAGAGAAGGAATACTGTCTGGTGTGGCACTATCGCAATAGTGATCCGGAACTGGGTCCGCTGCGGGCGCAGGAGCTGATTGACAGCTTGATGGCTTTCACGAGCAATGTGTCGTCCGTCCAGGTGCTCCCGGGGAACAAGGTGGTGGAGCTTAGGGATCCGCTGCATAACAAAGGAGTGGTTGCGGCGCAGATTGCGCTGGAAGGTCAGGCGGACTTCGTACTGGCGATCGGAGACGATATTACTGATGAGGATATGTTCCGCAGTTTGCCGGAGTCGGCGATAACGATTAAGGTCGGGCGTTCGGCGACGGCAGCGGATTTCCGTATCCGGAGCCCGGAAGAAGTGTTGAAGCTGCTGGAAATTCTGGCTGAGGTGGAGCTCTAGTCTTCCGGGGTACCTTTCCCTAAAAGCGGGTTACGCCTGAAGATGGTCTGGCATGAGCAGATCCTGGAGAGCTTTAATCACCAGCTCCGGGGTCAGCGTTGCCATGCATTGCCCAGCTTCGTGGTGAGGGCAGCGGCGGGCGAAAGTGTTGGCGCAGGGCTGGGATTCATCTTGAAGGAGTTTATACTTGGCGCCGGTGAAATGAGGGCCGTTGCGGGCGGGATCGGACGGACCATACAATCCGACGATGGGCACGCCGACTGCGGCGGCAATATGCATGGGTCCGGTGTCGGCCGCGATCATTGCGCGGGCGCATTGTCTTAGCAGGGCCACATATTGCAACAGGGTGGTTTCCGGGGCGAGAATTGCGCCGTCTATCTGTCGGGTCAGGGCGGCCGCGTGTTCGTGTTCAGTGGGGCCGGAAAAGATCATCGGCCGCAGATTGAGCTCGCGAACGGCTTGACGGGCGGTTTCGATCCAGTGGTCGTCCGGCCACAGCTTTGTTTTCCAGCCTGCGAAGGGATCGATAATGAGAAAGCGTTCGCTGGCGAGGCCGTTTTCCCTACGCCAGTTTTGTATATAGGCGGCGTGCTCAGCGGTGTCGGGAAAAGTCGCAGTGGCGGGACCTTCGGCGGAAATGCCGAGGGCTGTTAAAAGCTCGATGTTCATCCGGATTACGGATCGTGCTCCGGTGGCCACGCGGTTATTGATAAATAAGGGATTCAACTCGCGGCTGCCCCGATGGGCGAAGCCAATGCGTTCGCGGGCTCCGCTGAGCAAGGCAACGATGCCGCTTTTGGTGAGACCGTGAAAATCTATGGCGTAATCCCAGCCCGGTTTGTCTGAGCGGAGCTGCTTAACCAGGTTAAAAAGACCGCCCGCCTGGCCATATTGGGAAGGGCGGCGGGGAAGTAGAATCAGTTCGTCGATGGCGGGATGCCCCTTTAAAAGGGAAGCTGGACCCGGGTGGGCCACCCAGCCTATGTGGGCATGGGGCAGGGCTTTCCGTAAAAGCTGGACTGCGGGCAGGGTGTGTACGATATCACCAACGGCGCTGAGTTTGACTATGAGAATGCGGGGACGTTCAGGGGTCATATAGGAAAAGTCTGCGTTGCGGGGAATTCTAATTTCCAGTGCAAAGGGGCCGAAGTGTTCTCTTGACTACATGCCGCGCGGGGCAGGGAATCTCACTTCGTAAAATTTAGAATCTGGAAAGAACCTGAATTGCCTTTTCTCAGTACTTTAAAAAATTCGCCGTGGAAAACCCCAATGCTCTGGTTGCTGGGCTTTCTGGTGTTTGCGGGGTTTGTAGTTTGGAACCGTGACCTTTATACCTTTTTGCAGTTCCTTGTGTTAGGTCTACCGCAGGGGGGGATCATTGCGCTGATTGCTGTCGGGTATTCGATGGTTTACGGCATCATCCAGTTGATCAATTTCGCCCATGGCGAGGTGTTTATGATGTCGACCTATTTCGCCCTGATGTTTATGCTGCCCATGGGGGCGGATCAGGGGATGGGGATGTCTGTGATTACGGCTACGGTGGGGATCATCGGGTCGTGTGCGGCCTGGGTGGCCTTATCGGCGTTGCTGAGAAACCGGCTGGCCCGGGGTGCAGCTTCGGTGGCGATTGGATTATTAATGGCTTGGATTAATTCCGCCCTGATACCGCAATCGGTGGAAGAGACGCTGCCTTTCTGGGTGGCTATTGGTATCGCGCTGGTGTATGCCTGTTGTCTGGGTGTTTCCATGGACTTACTGGCTTATAGGCCACTGCGGGGGTCGCCCCGGTTAATTCCGCTGATTACGGCTATTGGGCTTAGTCTGTTTATGCAGAACTTTGCCCAGTCAATCTGGGGAAGCGCGCGGCGGGATTTTCCTTTTTCGACAAAGCCCACGTTTCGCCCGCCGGGAGATTTTTGGCCGGAGGGAACTACGGTGCCGCTGATGAGGCTGAAAGATAGATTTGGTAACATGCAGGTGTTGGATACAACGTGGCTGGATATTACGATTATCCTGGTGGCGCTGGGGCTGCTGGCGGCGTTGCAGTGGTTTATCCATTATACGCGGACGGGCAAAGCAATGCGGGCTTGTGCGCAGGACCGCGTGACAGCGGGGCTGATGGGGATTCAGACGAACCGGGTGGTAGCGCTTGCGTTTGCGCTTGGGGCGACTCTGGCGGCAATCGCTGCGCCGCTATACGTTTTGCGGGGGACGTTTATTTCTCCGACTATGGGTTACATTGTTGGAATTCTTGCATTTGCGTCGGCGGTGTTGGGGGGAATCGGGAATATTACCGGGGCCATGCTGGGTGGACTTATTATCGGGATTATCTATACGTTTGTGCCGGTTTTTGATACCTTTGACAGCTTCCGCATTTTTGAAATGATGGAACAGTGGGGCTGGGTTACACGGGAAGGCTGGAATGATCTGGTGGCCGGGATTGGCCGGCCGGGTCAGTATCAGCTTGGCGTGGCCTACGCATTTATGATCCTTGTGATCGTATTTAAGCCAACTGGGTTGCTGGGCAAGGCCAGCGCCAAGCGAGCCTGATGTTTTTGGGGTGATTAACGAACGGGTGTTCCCATACGCCATGTTAGATGAGAGATGTTATGATGAAAATCTGGGTTAAATTAACAGCTGTTGTTTGTGTGATCATGATGGGGGCGGCGGCTCTCGGCCAGAGTTCCCATGTGACACAGCTTCCGGGGATTGATGTGGAGCTGGCTCTGGATCGCACGGAAGTGGTTGTGGGTGAGCCGGTGGTGTTGAAGATTACGCTAACCAATACCAGCGATATGCCTGTGCAGGAATTGCGGGTCAATTTTCAGTTTGCGCCGGGAAATGGCATTGAGCTGAACATTCAGCCGCCGGGTGAGCTGCCGTATCGATACCTGGGTACGCAGGAGGTGGGGTCCTATTTTTCCATGCCGTTGCGCCTTGGCGGTAACAACCCGCGGACTGTTGACGCGATGCTGTTGTTTGACCGGATTCACGATAATGGTCTGTTGTTTTCTCGACCGGGCACCTATATGGTGGAGGGGAATTTTCAGTTTAATCTGGCGAGCAATCCGGTGCCCTATGTGGCGCAGTTGCCTCCGACGGAAGTGATTGTGGCAGAAGCTGCGGGGGATGATGCGGCTGTGCTAGAGCTTCTGGATAAACCGTCGATCCTGGCGGCGCATGTGGGGGCGATTGTTACGACGAACACCCTCGAGCGGGTGACGCAAGCGGCATCGGAATATCCCCTAACCCATTTGGGCGCGCTTGCCCTGAGGGCTGAAGGCCTGCATTACGCGCGTTCAGAAGATCCGGAGAAGCGTGAGCGGGGTGTGGGGCTGCTTATGAAGTACCTGGAGAATGGAGTGATTCATACGGGGGCGGACAACGTGGCCTGGGAAATCGCAGCAGCGTATCATCAAGCCAAAAAATATGACCTGGCGCGTGAATGGGTGTTCTGGCTGGTGAGAAATCATCCGGGTACAACGACGGTTCAGGCGGCGGATCCGCTGACGTCTTATTATTACCTGGAGCCGGCGGCCTTTACACGCAACGATCCGTGGTACATGGTGAAAGAACCCTGGCTGGTACCGAATTCTAAACCGCCGGTCAGCTTGAGGCCGCGTCAGCCCGACGCAGTGGGGGGAATGTGATGGATCAGTCGACTCCTCAATCATGGCAATGGAAGGTACGTGGGCGGGAATTTGATCTTCGCACGAAAACGCTTGTGATGGGCGTGGTAAATCTCACGCCGGATTCGTTTAGCGATGGCGGACGGTTTGGTACGCCTTCGTCGGCCCTGGAGCAGATCGAGAGTTTGGTTAGCCAAGGGGCGGATATTGTTGACCTTGGCGCGGAAAGTACGAGGCCCGGGCGAGCTGAGACGATAACCGCGGATGAAGAATGGACGAGGCTTGAGCCGGTTTTGACGGAAGCCCGGAAGCGTTTTTCTGAACTGGTGATCAGCATTGATACGTATCGCGGCGAAACGGCCCGTCGGGCCCTGGAGGCGGGCGCGGATGTGATTAATGATATCTATGCGCTTCGGAAATCTCCGGAGATTGCTCAGCATTGTGCAGTGCACGGGGCGGGGTTGCTGCTAATGCATATGCAGGGTGATCCGGAGACGATGCAGCAGAATCCTACATACAGCAATGTGCTGGCGGAGATATTGTCTGAACTGCGCACAGCGATGGATCAGGCCATGGCCGCAGGTGTGGCGGAGCAGTGTATTGCGGTGGATCCGGGGATTGGTTTTGGGAAAACGGTCGACCATAACGTGGAGATTCTGGCAGGACTGGAGTATTTGCGCCTGATCCAGCGGCCGATATGTGTGGGAGCTTCGAGAAAAGGGTTCTTGGGAAAACTGGGCGGGGGTGAGGAGCCTGTGGATCGGGAAGAGGCGACGGTCGCAGCTCATTCCGCTGCGGTGCTGAATGGAGCGACCATCATTCGGACGCACAGTGTGGCAGCGGCGGTGAAGTCGCTGGCGGTGATTGATGCCATTCGGCAGCATACGGAAATGTGATCGAAATTGCGAGAGGCTGCGCGGTGCGGTGGTCAGCTAGAGAAACAGGCGGCTAGGAGTTTTTGCGGTCTTCCAGGTTGATCCCGCAATAGAGGGGTTTGGACTGGAGCTCCGGGTTTGCCTCGCGGATGTGGCGCCAGCGTCCGGCACGACGGTCTTCGCCGGGCTGGATGGGTGTGGTGCAGGTGAAACAGCCGATGCTGGCGAAGCCGCGGTCATAAAGTGGATGGACAGGTAAGTCGTTCTCGCGCGAGTAGGCGTCCACCATTTCGTCGGTCCACAGGGCGAGAGGATAAATTTTGTAGGCGTCGATGCGCTCATCCCAATTGACGATGGGGGTGTTCGAGCGGCGTCCGCCTTCGCTGCGCATAAGCCCGCCGGCAATGGCATCAAACCGACCTTTTACGGCGTTTACATAGGGGACTTCTTTGCGCAAAAAACAGCAATGTTGATATCCGGGCGGGGCGTCTGGGCGGCTGTCGTCGGTTTCATGGAGAAACCGGCCGTGTTCGCTGTATTGTTCCTCAAAAGTTTTTTCGGGCAAGTAGGTTTTGATGTTCAGACCATACCGCTGGATGAACTCATCGCGGATCTTGAGGGTTTCGCCGAAATGGACCCCGGTGTCTACGAAAATGACCTCGGTGTCGGGGGCGATCTGACTAATCATGTGCATGAGCACGCCAGCGGTTTTCTGCATGCTTGACTGGATAGCGAAGCGCTGCCCAAAGTTTTGAACGGCCCAGCGCAAAATTTCCTGGGCTGTTGCCCCTTCAAACCGGGAGGATACCGCGTTGACATCTAGCTTTATGGTAGATGTTAAAGACATAAAAACTTTTCAATACAGCCTTAATGACGTTTTTCGGACGCCGTTGATAGTAATAAAAGATACCAGAGGGGTCCTGATTTAGTTAGTAAAAAGCCTAAGCGAAGGGCGAGCCAGTGAAAGGGGATCAGATATCCTGAATGCCTTCCGGCAGGTTTGCTATGATTTGCCCCTGGGTTTTGTCCACCTTTAAAACTATTTCCGGGACGTAAGGGACAAGAAACGTTTTTGCGGCTGGATCGTTGGGCTGTATGAGAAGGAAATCCTGGACCCCGGATTGCATTTCGAGGACTTTTCCGACGGCCTGGCCGGAGGCCTCGTCGATGAGATCAAGGCCAACAAGCTCGAAGGTGTAGTGCTGACCTTCGGGCAAGTCCCAGAGCTCGTCTTCGTAGACGTAAAGTTCGGCATCGCGAAGGAGTTCAACGGTCTCTGGATTATCGACGCCTTCGAAATAGAGGACCAGGAAGCGCTGGTGATCAGCGAATTCGTTGAGGGTCAACTCATAGAAAGCTGCCGGTTTGGGCCGCAGACTGGCTTTGGAAGGGGTGGTCTTCAGGAAGAGGCGGTCGGTTTTCAGTTCTTCGAAATCGTCGGGATTGTTAAACTGGGGCCACATTCTCACGCCGCCTTTGAGGCCTTGGGGCTTGCTGAGGGTGCCAATGAGGATCAGTTTATCTTCGTCAGGCTGGGCGGGTTTGCCGGGAAAAGGTTTTTCCAATGAAAGACTATTCCACGATTTGGAGGAGAGATTTCTTTTTAAGCTTTGTGGCGGCCGCGGACAGGATTTTCCGGAGGGCTTTGGCGGTTTGACCGCCTTTGCCGATGACTTTTCCGACGTCATCAGGGGCCACTTTCAGCTCGACAATGATAGAGTTCTCACCCTCCAGCACACTCACGCTTACTTCGTCGGGTTTGTCTACCAGGGCTTCCGAGATATACTGTACCAGATCTCTCATGATCTGGCCTTCGGTTTTATTGCTCATGGATGGGCTGTCTCCGCGTCAACGATGATCGAACAGGAACTAGGATACTTGAGGGGAAACTATGGTAAAACTAATGGTCCCCACAACAAAAAAATGCATGGGGACCACCTATAAAATCATTTATCTGAATGCTATAGCAGCTCAGGCCGTTTTAGGAGCCGGTTTCCGGGCTTCGTGAAACAGCTTGAGAATACCAGCTTTGCGCATAAGAGAACGTACAGTGTCGGAAGGCTGAGCGCCAACCTTTAGCCAATGCAGTGCGCGTTCGTTGTCGATTTTAACTTTGGTTTCAGCACCTACGGGCTGGTAATGGCCCAGGATTTCAATAAAGCGGCCGTCGCGTCTGCTGCGGCTGTCTGCCACCACCACGCGGTAAGCGGGGCTTTTCTTGCGACCCACGCGGGTCAGGCGGATTCTAACTGACATTCAATATCACCTCGTTTCAATTAAGCGGCTACATATTATTGCGCTTTTTGCGCTTTGTTCAAAGGATTATAGCGATAGGCATACGATAAATGCACAGGTGGATGCCGAATAGTGCAGGCCTGTTCCAGATAACTGATGCATGGCAGGTTGCGTTTTGAAGCTGAGAAGCGCGGCCGCCGGTATCTGACAGGAAATGGCGGAGCTGATTAATGAGCTTTATCCCGTATGTTATTGAGCAGAACGAACGAGGCGAGCGCGCGTATGATATTTACTCGCGTCTTTTGAAGGACCGCATTATCTTCCTCGGCACGCCGATTGATGATAACGTGGCTAATGCCGTGATTGCGCAGCTTTTGTTTCTGGAAAGTGAAGACCCGGATAAGGATATCCACATTTATATCAACAGCCCGGGCGGTGTGGTTACGGCGGGTCTGGCCATTTATGACACGATGCAGCTTGTAAAGCCGGACGTGACCACGATTTGTGTGGGTCAGGCAGCCAGCATGGGCGCGGTTTTGCTGGCGGCTGGTGCCGCGGGCAAGCGGTATGGACTTCCTCATTCGCGCATAATGATCCATCAGCCTTTGGGCGGCGTGCAGGGTCAGGCGGCGGATATTGATATTCAGGCGCGGGAGATTCTGCGGATGAAGCAGCGTCTGAACGAGATTCTGCAGCGGCACACCGGGCAGACCTTGGAGAAAATTGAGAAGGACACCGATCGCGATTACTTCTTGTCGGCGGAGCAGGCGGTTGAGTATGGCCTGGTTGACAAGGTTGTGCACGATAAGAAGGTGTTTCTTGGCGAAGGCAAGGATAATTCCGACAAGTAAGTCGTTGTGATCCGACCCGTTAACTACCCCCACAGCAGAAAGTCTGACATATATGTTTGAGAGTTTAAGCGAGCGGCTGGAAGGCGCGTTTAAGAATCTGCGCGGTCATGGCCAGATCACGGAAGCGAACATCAAAGATGTGATGCGCGACGTGAAGATGGCCCTGCTCGAGGCTGACGTGAACTTCAAAGTTGTGAAGGAATTCGTTGGCCGCGTGCAGGAGCAGGCGTTAGGCGAAGACGTGCTGACGAGTGTTTCCCCCGCCCAGCAGATGGTGAAAATTGTTCACGATGAGCTGGTGGAATTTCTTGGTGGAGAGACGGCTCCGTTTGAACTTCAGAAGGGCAAGCTGAATGTCATTCTGATGCTGGGCCTGCAGGGGAGTGGTAAGACGACCTTTTGTGGAAAGCTGGCCACTCGCCTGAGAAAAGAGGGCTTCAAGCCGCTGTTGGTGGCTTGCGACATTTATCGCCCTGCGGCAGTGGACCAGCTCCACGTGGTTGGTAATTCGGCGGGGGTTCCCGTATACAGTGAGGGCACAGACAAACCCGCGCAGGACATCGCCCGCCGGGGCGTGGCCAAGGGCGAAACCGACGGGCACGATGTGGTTATCGTGGATACGGCCGGACGCCTTCATATTAATGATGTGTTGATGGACGAGCTTGTCGGAATCAAGCAATCGGTAAACCCGGTTTATACATTCCTCGTCGCTGATGCCATGACGGGTCAGGATGCGGTGGTCAGCGCGGCCAAATTTAACGAGCAGGTCGGCGTGGACGGTGTTTGCCTGACGAAGATGGATGGTGATGCCCGGGGTGGCGCGGCTCTTTCCATTAAATGGATCACTGGTAAACCGGTGAAGTTTATTGGTACCGGTGAGCGGCTGGAGGATTTGCAGGAGTTTTTTCCGGAGCGGATGGCAGGCCGAATCCTGGGCATGGGCGACGTGGTCAGCCTGGTGGAAAAGGCGCAGGAGCACTTCGACGAGAAGATGGCCGAAGACATGGAGCGCAAGATGCGCAAGGCCAGTTTTACGCTCCAGGACTTCCTGTCCCAGATGCAGCAGTTGAAAAAGATGGGTCCGTTGCGCGGGTTGCTGGAATTGTTGCCGGGCATTGGCAGCCAATTGAAAAACATTGATCTGCCTGAAAAGGAAATGAAGCGGACGGAGGCGATCATCCAGAGTATGACGCTGGAGGAGCGCGAAAATCCGTCGATTTTGTCTGGTGCCCGCCGGGCCCGCGTCGCCAAAGGCAGCGGCACAACCCCGCAGGACGTGAATGCCCTGATCAAGCAGTTTGAAATGGCCCGGAAGATGATGAAGGGCGTGATGGAACTGAAGGACAAGGCTCAGGCCGCGGGAATGAACCCGGAT
>CAYUGQ010000015.1:1294-34460 GCA_964444305.1 uncultured Candidatus Sumerlaeota bacterium | reverse complement strand
TTACTCGGATTAGCATGCTTGTTAATGTCGCCTTCCAGATACATGGGACGATCAGTTGCAATGGTCAGGGTGTTAGCGGTAGAAGTAGGCAATGTCGCCGCATTTCTTACCCGGACTGAGTTCATGGGCTGCTTGCCCGAATCTGTGTTATTTTTTGTGGAAACATAGATTACGCCATTACCGGCCGCGATCAAACTTTTGACTTCTTCTCGGGCCCGCATTTCAGCCATATTGAGGTCCAGCGTCTTCACATCGCGCTGCTGACGATAATCGTGAAAGGAGCCAGCCTCAACAATTGGGTTCCCTGTAGGTTTGCCGTTACTATCCAGTTTTCTGTTGGGGATAATGTTTGCCTGCCAGCCGGTCGCAACGCCTTCACTATCATAGCCGGTTGCGGTCTCAATGGTTATATCCGACAGATAGCCATCATTATCGAGCTTTGTGGGATCTGCAGTGATACGAAGGTCTGCGAAGGCTTCCATTTTCGCCCGGTTAAGATCGTCCGTCGGAGCCTGGTTAGGGTTATCCAGGCGCTGAATCAGTTCCGCAGCGTCCGCCTGTTTGCGGTCTGAGCCTTCGCCAACAAAAGGCAGCGGCGGCTGAATCACTTTGTCACCCATTGCCTTATCGGTTAGTCGTCCGCCAAAACGTTCCAGTGCCCGCTCCATCCAGTTGTGATCCTGGCTGTCAAGAAAGGTGTTTTTATTCGTATCACCAATATTGCTCGAATTATTAATTTTAACTTCTTCGCCCTTGGCATTTCTTACAAACACATCTCCCCCGTGATCCGAACCTTCCGGCTTCCACATGGTTCCGTTCGGCATTCTATAATTCAGCGGACCAACGGTGCTGTTTGAAACGCCCAGGAAATCGCGGTAGCTCCGAATGTCTCCTGCAGAAGAAATGCGGCTGTTGAATTTCAGGTGGTTACTTCCACCGGCGCCAAGCCATAGATTTTTGTTACTGTGCACCGGTCCATCCACCGCCATGTTTGCGCCGGGGTGGAACTCGAGGTCATTATCATAAAAAATCGCATACTGATAAAGGGGAATATAGTTAATGGTTACACGGGCCTGAAAGCCGGCTCCCTCAAAACCCAAACGCTTTGCCACCGGGTCCACATCATTTGCGTTCGCCTGATCTGCTGCATTCATGAACGCAACAGCATCATACGTCCATCGGCGGATATTAAACCCGTTCCAGTCGTCATTCGGATCGTTAATCACGGTTGAGACACCATTATTGCCTGCTGGACGCATAAAGGCCAGGGGTTTGTTGCTTTGCTTGGCCGGTATATAGCCCTTAAGCTGTTGCGGCTTAACCGACTGGATAATATCATCCAGTTGCGACCAGTTACCGCCCATTTGAGCTGGCCGGGTGTTTGCGAGAAAATAAGCTTGTTGAGACATGTTAGCGACGGCCGTAGCTGCAGCGGATAGCGATGTATCCATCAGTCGGGCACGAAATGTATTACGCGTCTGGCGATTCGACGCCAGCATCACATAAGAAACCGTGCTGCCAACAATAGCCGTAAATACCACTGCCATAACCATGGCGCTGCCGCGACGGCTTCGCAGGACCTGCATACCACGCCATTTACCTCGAGATTTAATGCCCATGGCATCATCCTCCGTGTGATTCTTTAAAAGAAATTTTTTGATCATTTTCTAGTTTCCCCGTCCCGCAAGAGCCTTGATTCGATAACCCTGGAAGCCAGGCCCTGTGAAGGCATTGTCGGCGTTGGACGCCGGAAATGTTCTGTCACCTACATGAAGATTGATCTCAAAGAGGGGGTAGGCCGCCGGCATCTGTGTGAAAACGTTTTGGCCTGTGACCCGTGAGGCCAGTTCGATTATAACGTCTCCGGTTGTGGCAAGCGGGCTGTCCTGGTTTCGCACGACAATAACGTTGTCGTTCAGAGTGTTGGGGTTGCTGTCGCGATCGATATACGCATATTGAGTAAAGACGACCGAACCGGGGTTGTTGGGGTCCGGGCGGCCGATGGTCAGAACTGTATTTGGACCGGAAGGGCCTGTATCCACACGAGCTATGGTGGAGTCAATCATGGCGATTTGGGCACCCTGGACAAACCGGCGTGCGCCTTCGGCTATCCGTTGGCGGGATAGATTTGATTTGGCCACCCGGGAATGATAAATCATTCCACTGACAGTTACCAAGCTAAGAAGCGTAAGCAACGCCAGGGAGATCATAAGTTCTACCATGGACATGCCCCGTTTGCTGTGCCCTCCGGAAAACAGACGGTGGCTGTAGGTGAGGGGTTTAACGAGAGCTCGGAACATAGACCGTCTCCGTAACCGTTTTGTACCCGGCACCATCGCCCCAGCTGACTTTGACGTTACAATACATACCGTAATCAATGGCATACCTGGAATTGATGTTCGGGTTAATGCCTGGCCAGCCATAGGAGCTGCCGGAGTGTGTTCCGGTTAAATCGCTTGTGAGGGTTGCGCGGGAGCGCCTCATGCCTGACTGGGTTTTGGTCTCTTCATGGCCGAGGATATACATGACCTGGTTTGCCCCGGCACCGCCGGTGATGACAACCATGTGGCCTTTGAACTGATCTACTTCCCAGTCTGCGGAGTGCTCCGGGATATGGAAATACCAGCTATTGCTGCCACCGGAAGCCGGGGTAATCCCGGTTCCGAACCCGGCAAATTCATATTCGGCGGTGTAGGTGGGGCTGTGGGGATCAACGGGATTCATGGTGACGCTTTGCGTCTGGGCGAACCGCTTTTCGAAATCACCGTTGCCGAGAGTGTCGGGATCGACGCGCAATTTATCGAAACGGGCGGCACGCACGGCGGCGGCTTCACTGCTGGCGAGTTGGACGGCATAGATGTGCTCGAGGTTCTTAGCCGTCTGACGCATGGTATATATGGCTGAAGCATACATTCCCGCAGACAGCATGGCCGCTAGTGCAATAGCAATAGTCACCTCTACCAGGGTCATACCCCGCGAGCGATTTGAGATTAGTCGTGGAGGCCACTTCATCAGCATATCCTGTTATAGAACGATACTCACAACACCTTCGTACTGCATATACCGGCATTGAGTAAGCAACCAAACAAACATC
The DNA here is from genome assembly GCA_964444305.1 of uncultured Candidatus Sumerlaeota bacterium. Lineage (GTDB taxonomy): Bacteria > Sumerlaeota > Sumerlaeia > Sumerlaeales > Sumerlaeaceae > JAKFFN01. The sequence continues at coordinate 31,366 of CAYUGQ010000015.1, read as the reverse complement.
AGGTCAATGAAAATAGTTCAAAATTTTGCTTAAATCGTTGAATTCCTTATAGTTAACAGGGAAATCGAGGTGCCATGCCGGCATCATTATAGCACAATATTTATGCAAATCAAGGATTTTATTGGCTATGCATCTGGTTGCAGAAATTTGATTGTAAATGAGTTGGAGCTCTATGGGTGGATGTTATTAAAATTGCAGTACCGTCGCACCCAATGCACAAAATTTATGCATGATATTTGTTTTAGGCTTGGACTTACCGTAGTTCCCGCTCTTGGGCGATTTGTTTCACCATTCGTTTCTGGATAATATTGGCGAGTTCCAGGGCGAAACTGTCCATGCGGCCGGTCATGTTGCTTATTTTATTTGTTAAATAGTTGTAAAACAAACTGGCGGGTATGGCGGCGATTAGTCCAGCTACGGTGGTCATCAGAGCGGTGGAAATGCCGGGTGCGAGGCTGCTCATGGCGGCGCTTCCAGCGCGGTTGAGGGTTTGGAATGCGGCGAGAACGCCCCAGACGGTGCCGAAGAGGCCGATGAAGGGTGCGACGTTACTGGTGGTGGCGAGAAAGATGAGGTGGCTTTCGAGGTTTCGAACTTCGTTGGAGATGGTGCGCTCCATGACCCGCTCGACTCCGAGACGAGCTGCCGTGAGGCGTTCATCGAGTTCGTAGATGTCGTCGGAGTACCAGTTTTCGGCTTCCATTTCGAGGAGGGCTTCGCGGCATATTACCGATATGGGGCTGTTTGGAAACTCTTTTGTGCGGCGAAAGACTTCTTCAAGGCTTCCGGCGGAGTCTAAGACTGTGTCGAACTGGTCCGATTCCACGGCGGCGCGGCGTATGGAGTGGATTTTATAGAATATGACAACCCAGGAAGCTATGGACAGAAGGAGACAGGCGAGGAGGCAAAGCCAACCCATGAGGTCGCTGTCGCGAACGGCTTGGATGATGTCCACCTGCATGGGTTCGATACCGCCGAAGCTTAGAGTTTTTAGAGGATTCATGAGGGTTAGACCGTTATTTCAAGGGCGTCGAGCAGGTTTTGCAGGTCGTCGAGGGAGTCGTAATAAATTTCTACGCGCCCGCGGTTATCGGCCTGGACGGTGATGTTTACGCGGCAAGCGAGAGCGTCCACTAACTGCTCGCGAAGGCGCTGGATGTGTTCAAAACCTTCGACCTGAGATTCGCTGGGGGTGGAGGATGAGGCGGAGGACCGGCCTTTTCCGGAGCGGGCCGCGCCGCTGTCGATCATCTGGCGGGAGCGGTGCTCCGCCTGGCGTACACTCATGCCGTGTTGGAGGATGGCGTCGCGGAGCCTTACCTGATCTCGGGTGTTTTCGAGGGACAGAATGGCCCGGGCATGACCGGGGGTGAGGCGGCCGGTATCAAGATCTTCCTGCATGTCGGATCGAAGATTTAGAAGACGCAGGGCGTTTGCTATCGCCGGGCGGCTTTTTCCGACGCGTTCCGCGATTTGTTCGGCGGTTAATCCAAACCGGGTTTGCAGACTCTGGTAGGCGCGGGCTTCTTCCATAGGGAGGAGATCTTCGCGCTGGAGGTTTTCGACCAGGGCAAACTCCATCAGGTCGGCAGGGGGGAGCTTTTGGAGGACGATTACTGGGATTTCGGCGAGCCCGGCTTCCTGGGCAGCTCGCCACCGGCGTTCTCCGGCCACGATGATGAAGTTTCCGGACTTAGCGGCAGGCATTACCGCCACGGGCTGGATAATCCCGTGACGCTTGATGGAGGCGACGAGCTCTTCCATTTTCTGGGGATCGAAACCAACGCGGGGCTGATCGGGGTTTGGACTGATGCGCTCGATGGGCAGGACGCGGGAATCCTCCGCCGGGGAATCGACCGCTGACGTGAGTTTATCTTTGGATTTTTCTAATTTCTTCGGCGGGAGAAGGGCTTCAAGCCCTCGTCCCAGCGCCGGTTTTTTCTGCGGCACGGATTACCTCTTCAGCTAATGATATATAGTTTCTGGTTCCTGTGCTTCGAAAATCGTACAGGATGATGGGCTTTCCATGACTGGGGGCTTCGGCTAGACGCACAGAGCGCTGAATCTGGGTCTGAAACACCTTATCACCATAGTGTTCCCGGACGTTTGCATCGACCTGCTGGGCAATGTTCAGCCTGCTGTCGAACATTGTCATCACTATCCCCATAATTTCGAGGTCCGGATTAACACCGCCAGTTTTTACGCGGTCGATGGTTTGCATGAGCATTGAGAGACCTTCGAGGGCGTAGTATTCGGCTTGGACGGGGATTATGACCTCATCACAAGCAGCGAGGACGTTGAGGGTTAGGAGACCAAGGGATGGGGGAGCATCAATGAGGACGTATTCGTATTCCTCTTTTAGCGGCTCAAGGGCTGTTTTAAGGCGGTTTTCACGATTGTCGAGCTCGATCAACTCCAGCTCCGCCCCGTACAGGTCGGCGCTGGATGGTATTATCTGCAGTTTATCGACGCCAGTATTTTGAGGTGCGCCATCGGCGGCGGCTGGATCGTGGAGGAGTTGATAGGTGGTGGCTTTTTCGCGATCGGCGGCCAGGGCCGAGGATGCATTGGCCTGGGGGTCGGCGTCTACGAGCAGGGTGGGGCGGCCGGCTGCTGCAAGGCATGCAGCCAGGTTGACGGCGGTGGTTGTTTTTCCGACCCCGCCCTTTTGATTTACGAAACCTATGGTTAACATTGGACCCCGAAGTTCATGAATTCGCCACGGTTTTGCGGCGGCATAAGGGGAGGGTCAACAGTAAATTCCGGTTTCACGTGAAACACCATCTAAGACGTCGATTTCGTTTCACGTGAAACAGGCTCGACTATTCAGTTTTGGTCGCAGGTTTAGGGGGCGGTGTGGTTGCGGGGGCGGATTCTTTTGAGGCTGGCTTTTCGCCTTCTGATTTTTTTCCGGTGTCGGATTTGTAGTCGGTGGTGTAGAAACCGCTGCCTTTAAAGATTAAACCGGAGCCGGCGCTCAGTAGCTTGGTGAGTTCGCCGCCGCATTCTTCACATTCCTTTTTGGGTGCTTCAGAAATGGATTGAAAATACTCGAATGGCTTGTTGCATTTTGTGCACTGATATTCATAGGTTGGCATTGACGGACCTTTGTGTTAGTACTGATAAATACCACCTATACAATCATTACTGGCGAACCATTGAGCCAAAGCTATTAGTCGGAGTTGACAGTCTTGTCTAAAATACTGGTCGTAGGCACCGGACCCCTCTATTCCCCGGAAATCAAAGTCTTTTGCGGACAATCTCTACGCACGTGGCATGTGACTGATGTGTTGCGGAACGCCGGCCATGATGTGGACCTGCTGGCAATTCAGACGGACGGCCACGAGCCTTCGGCGGATGTGGCTAATAAAGTAGCCTATGCCCGTTATGGGACATTTCCTTATGGGATCATTCATTCGTGGAACCCTGAGGTGGTTCTGCCGATCCTGAAGGAAGTGGTGGATAGTGAATCGTATGACTGCATTGTGGGGGTTAATGTTAATGCAGCGGCGATTGTGGCCCGGCTTGACACGCCTGTTCCGATGTGGTGCGACCTGATGGGGCACATGATGGGCGAGGCCCAGGCTAAGTGTGGTGTGGAGGAGTCGGACGAGTTGCTATTGCATTTCTGGGAGCGGCAGCGTCGGGTGCTTCGCCGGGTGGATCGGGTTTCGGTTTCGGCTTTTAAGCAAATGTATGCCGTGATTGGGGAGTTGGGTGCGCTGGGGCGGCTGGGTTATCGAAATGCTGCTCATAATTTTTGTTCGGTTATCCCTATTGCGGCTGATCCGATGTTTTTAGAAATTGAGTTGCCGGTTACGGAAAAGCAAATGCGGGGCAAACTGTTTCCGGACGATGCTTTTGCAGTGTTGTGGACGGGTGGATATAATACCTGGACGGATGTGGAGGCTTTGGCGGCGGCGCTTAGTATTGCTATGGAGCAGGTGCCCCGGATGCAGTTTATATCGACGGGCGGGGCGATTCCCGGCCACAATGAGGGCACGTATCCTCGATTTGTGGATTTGATGAAGCGTAGTGGATTTTTGGACCGGTGTCATTTTCTTGGTTGGATCCCGGGTTCAGAGGTGGCGCCGTTGTATGCGGAGTGCGACTTGGGTCTCAATATTGATGGGTTTAATTATGAGACGCTGCTTGGGGGCCGGAACCGGTTGGTCAATATGATGGCGGCGGGTTTGCCTATTTTGACGACTTTGGGAACGGAATTAAGCGAGATTATTGCGGACAACCGGCTTGGGTATATTGTGCGTATCGGGCAGGTGCACGAGTTTGCTGACACGCTGGTTAGAGCATCGAAAATCTCCCGGGAGCGCCGGCAGTATGGTCAGCGTGGTCGGGACTATGTTAAGAAGCATTTTACGCCAGATGAAGTGATGAGGCCCCTCTTGAAATGGGTGGCAAATCCGACGGTAGCACCGGACAATGCAGCTAAGATCGTTGATTATAATGGAGATAGCTTCAATCCTGCAACGGTCGCAGCGAATCCTTTGGAGGCGGAGGCCTTGGCGCTGGAGAATGATCTGATGGGTGAAAACGGGCGTTTGCGTGCGGAAATTGCGCAATTGGAAAGTCAGATCATGCAGTTAAAGGGTAGTGGCTTTTTCAAGGTTCGGTCTAAATTTCATGAGATTAAATCAAAGTTCAGTAAGTGACAATCTATTAATTTCGTGATAATAAGTTAACATATGAATAAGTGTTTCCCAGCTAACATTGCATCGGGCTACCAGTCTGACTGCTGGTTTGTGGATGACTTCGGGCTGGAAGTCTGGCTGGATCGATTGCGAGGGCGAAACAGCCTTGTGATGGATGAGATTGGTCGGAGCCGAGACGCCAGGCTTATGGTGGGGTTACGAGTTGGCGAGGGGCGGGTGGTGTGTACGATTACCGCCGGGGCTCATGCGGATGAGCCGGCGGGGCCGATGGCAGCGATGTTACTCGCGGAATGGTTGAGCAGTGATGACCGGGCGGCAGCGGAGCTTCGGGGGCGGGTAACATTTGTGATTTGTCCGCAGGTGAACCCTGATGGGGCAGAAGCGAATCGGTCCTGGTTTGCGCCGGTGCCGGATTTTGGGTCGTATATCCATCAAGTAAAGCGTGAACTGCCGGGCGATGATGTGGAGTTTGGCTATCCCGGGGACGGGAAGGGGGCGCTGAGACCGGAGAATTTGGCGGTGGCGAATTACCTGAGCAGGTTTCCTGCGGCAGATGTGCATTGTTCGCTGCACAGTATGGCCTTTGCCGGAGGTGCCTGGTTTCTTCTGGGAGGGCGGAGTATTGAGAGGGCGGGGGTGATCCGAGAACGGCTGCGGGGGCCGATTGAGAAGAGCGGTTTTGGCCTGCACGATATTGACAGGCGGGGGGATAAGGGGTTTAGTCGCATAGGCCGGGGGTTCTGCACGACACCGGACAGCCGGGCTATGGAGAGGCATTTCAATGAGGCGGGGGATCATGATATGGCGGCGCGGTTTCGGCTTAGCAGTATGGAATGGACACTGAGCCGTAATGCGGCGGCGCATATTATGGTAACGGAGTTGCCGATGTTTGGTTTGGATGGGGGTTTTTGCCCAAGTCGCGATGAGGACAAAGCAGACGCAGAGCAAGAGCTTGATTGGGATGGGGAGGCGCCGGAGCCCGGTTCTACGGCCTATGAGAAATTTCGGGATTCGCTAAAGGGGTTGATGATGAGAGGGGATCTGGCGGGGGCGGAGAAGCTTGCGGAAGATTATGGTATTGTTGCAATTCCGTTTAAGGAGCAGTGTGAGTTGATGATTGTGGCTGTGCGGAAGATGGTGGAGTTGATTGTTGAGGAAAAAGGGCTATTGAGGAAATCATGATCATTCTTGCCCGGCGAGGGTAGGTTTGAGTGATCATGATGTTGACTTTACTAAAATCAAAGATTCACCGGGCGACAGTAACGCAGGCTGAACTGGGTTATGTGGGCAGTATTACTATTGATGAGTCGCTGATGCGGTCGGCGAACTTGCGTGAGTATGAAAAGGTGCAGGTTGTTAACAATAACAACGGTGCGCGGTTTGAGACTTATGTGATTAAGGGCCAGGCTGGCAGTGGGGTAATTTGCCTGAATGGGGCGGCGGCGCGACTATGTGCGGTGGGTGATGTGATTATTATTATGGCTTATGCTCAAATGACCGAAGAAGAAGCGGACAGTTTTAAGCCGGCGGTGGTGATTATGGGGGATGACAATCGACCGGTGGAAATGCCTGCGGGGTAGGGTTATTAAGTTGTGGCGGAGGGACAGGGATTCGAACCCTGGATACCCTTGCGAGTATACACGCTTTCCAAGCGTGCTCCTTCAGCCACTCGGACATCCCTCCACGACGCGGCTGTGTTAGCAGCCGGGCGAATTTGAGTTTAGACAGGGTGCTGGCTGTTTATTCAGGGTTGAGGGGGGCTTCGATTATTGATTTATGATGATGGAAGCATGGTATGGTGATTTATATCAGGGAAGAGAAACATCGTCTGAGAAAGGGATGTCACACTGCTTCATGATTACTAGTCACTGGGCCGTTAACCGGCGCGTTCTTCCGGCATTGTTTGCCGCTTTTTTCTTTGGGTATTGCACAGGGGGGTGGGCTGTGGAAACTCGTACGCTCTCCGATAACACTTTTGCGGATTTTAACAAAGGTGTGTCTACGGGTACAGAATTAATGCAGGATGGCCGGGTGAAGCCGGGGCCGCGGGCTGTGCAGGTGGAGAAATCCAGTGAGGGCCTGGTGTGGCAGATTGCGGCGGATGAGGAGTCGGGGGCGGTTTATTATAGTACCGGACATAGTGGGAAGGTTTTTCGAATTGGTTCGGACGGGCGCCAGGAATTGTGGTGTGATCTGACGGAGTTGCAGGCTACAGCGCTGGCGATTTCGCCAGAGGGTGAGCTTTATGTGGGGGCGAGTCCGGGGGGTAAGATTTATGTGGTGGCGGAGCAGGGGAATGCGCGGCCATCATGGGAGACGGGCGAGGAGTATATCTGGGATTTGTTGTTTGATGAGAATGGAGCTTTGTTTGTGGCGACGGGGACTTCGGGAAAGGTTCTTCGAATTGCGGACAGGCAGAGCAAGGCGGAGGTTTATTTTGACTCTGATGCCACGAACGTAATGGATTTGGAGTTTGATCTGGAGGGGCGGCTTTTGGCGGCTACGCAGGGAAAGGCTTATGTAGTCCAGATTTCGGAAACGAACAAAGGCTATATATTGTATGCGGCTAGCCAGGATGAGTTGCGTGCTTTGTCGGTTGATGGTGTCGGGAACATTTATGCGGCGGCGAACAGTGCGCGGATTTCGCAGGTTTTTGATAAATCATCAACAGGGACGGCATCGAGTAATCTTGCGAAGCTGGGTGGCAGCGGGGTTGTGGTGCAGATTCACCCGAACGGGTTTGTAAATGCGCTGGTGAACGCACCGGAGGGTCCGATTCATGATTTGCTGGCCGATGTGGGGACGACGAGTATCCTGGCAGCAGCGGGGAAGAATGGAAAGCTATATCGGATCAATACGTCGGACGGAAATTACTCTGTTGTCGCCGATATTGATGAACCCATGATAACGGCGCTGGCGCAGAGCTCGACGGGGACGTTGCTGGGATCGGCAAACAAGGCGGTGATTTACCGGCTGGTGGAAGCAGATCCGGGATTCCTGGGGCAGTTTGCCAGTCGGGCGCTGGATGCGGACAGTACGGTGAGGTGGGGAAATTTGATGTATGACGGGGAGATCCCGGAGGGGACGGAGCTTCAATGGGAAACACGGAGCGGGAATACGCCGGAGGCGTCGGATGGTTCATGGAGCGAATGGACTTCATCTACGTTGATCGGAGGGCAGATTGCGCGGGTTGAGAGCCCGATTGCGCAGTACCTGCAGTACCGGGTGACATTTAATGGTGCGCCAATGGTGGCGGGGCAGCAGGAGCCGTTTATTGATTCGGTGGAAGTTTTTTATGTGGAGCAGAATGTGCCGCCGATCATTAAATCGATCACGGTTGAGAAGGTTACCAGCGGGCGGTCTGCTGCGCAGACGGCGGCGCTGGCCAGTGCGGTGGCAAAGATGGCAAGTGGATCGTCATCGGATAGTTCGGACAGTGACAGCGACAGCTCGAGTGCACAGAGCAGTGCGGCACGGGCTACAGCGGCAGCGGCCCAGGCGGCTCAGGCTGCGGCACGGGCGCGGGCGCAGCGGGGAAATCAGAATCTGCAGAATTCTCAGCGTTTAAACATCAGTTGGAATGCGACGGATGCCAACGACGATAAGCTGCGTTTTAACCTTTATTATAAGGGTGAGGATGAGAGCGTGTGGAAGCTGGTTGAGGAGAACCTAACGGAATCTAAGCATCAGTTTTCTACGGAGGCGATTCCGGACGGGAAGTATCGGTTCCGACTTGAAGCGACAGACCGGTTTGATAATCCGCAAACAAGTGCTTCTACTGTGGAGGCGACGAGCCGAATCCATATCGTTGATAATACGGCCCCGGAGATTCGTGAGTTCAGTTCGGTTAAGTTAAGCGAGAACGAGTATGAAATCCGGGTGGAGGCGGTGGATGCGACCTCGATTATTTCTGCGGCTGAGTATAACTTGAACGCAGGGGAGGAATGGATGCGCCTGGCGCCTGCGGATGGTATTTATGATTTCCATACGGAGGAATTTGTGTTCAGGGTGACTCCGGAGGAAGATCAGACGGAACATACGCTGAGCGTGCGGATTTTTGACGGGGAGGGAAATTCCCGGGTCGAGAAGATCCTGTTGAGGTAGAGGGCCGGGTTAATTAGCGATTGAGTGGATAAGCGCGGTTTGCTTGCAACTGGCCGACTGGTAAGTGCTTTTGGTTGGCCTGTGGGTGGTTTTTCTGTGCGCGGCAGGATTGATGTCTGGGTTGAAAAAGACGGCCTGTGTCAGCCATTAGAACCTAACAGAGCGGGGTCTTGTCAAGGCTGTGCGTTCAAGGTAGGAGTGAACTGATAGCGACGTTTTGCGGTGGCCGAAGTTTGCAGTTAGTTATGGGTTCAAGTTACAGTTTTCCAGCACTGTGAGCAATTTGGTTTGGGGCCGGAGGATGGTTCCAGGATATTCTTCCACAAATTTCAACGGCTGGGGATAAGCCTGTGGATATGTGAATAACCTGCTGAATTAATAGGGGTTTATGGCAAAAATATGACAGAAGAACTTTGTCGTTGCGACGGAAGCAGTGGGGATAATTGCTCACAGGGGTGCAGTCGGCCGTGAGAAAAACTGGGTCTCTTTGGGGCGGACGGCAAAAATCGGGTGTACCTGTGGTTTAAGCTGGAAAAAATCAACAAGGTTGTTGGTTTTATAGATAATTGATTTTAAATAGTTTAAGTTAGATATACCCAAATTCACAGGGCCTACTACAACTACTTTTATATAGATACTAAAGATATATATAAGAAGAAGAAATGGGCGGAGGCTTGCTGGAGTAACGAGATCGGGTTGGTTTGGGTTGGGAGCGATTTGACAATGTCATCAGCAGGGATGGATTGTGGTCTGTGGGGACAGCGGCAATGGGAAGGCTGGAATTGGTGCTCGAGGTGCTTGGAGTCCCATTTTAAGCCAATGCTATGCCTGAAATTTTTTGTAAAAACGTTAAGCGATCCTAATTTAGGGAATGGTCCGAGACAAAAAAACCCCCGCAAGGCTGATTGGAGCTTTGCGGGGGGGGGGGGTGGGTCAGGAGGGGTTCAGGCGGTGGGGGGGATTTCGAGGGTCATGAAGCCGCTAATTTTTCCTTTGTGCTTTTTGGGCAGGGTTCCTTCGAGCCAGGTGGTGCTGTCTTCGAGATGAAGGATACGATCTACGTGCCCGTCGCGGTGGAAGAGCGAGACAATGTCATGGCGATCGGCGGGGATGGAGAGGCGAACCCAGATCATATTTTCCGATGCGAGTTCCTGGAGGAGCTCTACCAGGTTCTGAAGACCTTCGCCGGTGAGGGTGCTGACAGGGGCAACATAATCATAACCATCGGCGATTTCGCTGAGCACGCTGCGATCTTCGACCTGGTCGATTTTGTTTAGGACGAGGATGGTAGGTTTATCGCGGGCTTTAAGTTCTTCGAGAACGGTCTCGGTGGCAGTGCGTTGTTCGATGGCGGAAGGATGGGAGGCATCGACGACGTGAACCAGGAAGCTGGCGGTTTGGGCTTCTTCGAGTGTGGCTTTGAAGGCTTCTACGAGGTTGTGGGGCAGTTTTCTGATAAAGCCGACTGTGTCGGTCAGGAGGAGAACTTGGTTGTTTGGAAGCTGGATTTTGCGGGTTGTGGGGTCGAGGGTAGCGAAAAGTTTGTCTTCCTGGAGGACTCCAGCGTCAGTGAGGGCGTTCAGGAGAGAAGATTTTCCGGCATTGGTGTAGCCGACGATGGCGGCCTGGGGTACGGGTTCGGCGGCGCGTTGCCGGCGCTGATTGGCGCGAACCTGGCGGACGTGTTTGAGATCTCGCTTCAGGCGGTCGATCTGGCGGCGGACGAGACGGCGGTCGACTTCTAGCTGGGCTTCACCGGCACCTCCGCGCATTCCGCTGCCGCCGCGCTGACGTTCGAGGTGGGTCCAGGCGCGGGTGAGGCGGGGGAGACTGTATTCTGCGCGGGCGAGATCGACTTGAAGGCGGGCTTCACGGGTGCTGGCTCTGTCGGCGAAAATGCCGAGGATGACTTCGCGACGGTCAATGACGGCGAGTTTTGTCAGGCGTTCCCAGTTGCGCTGCTGGCTGGGGCTGAGATCGTCGTCGAAAATAATGACGTCTGCGCCGAGGGCTTCGCAGGATTTAAAGATTTCTTCGGCTTTCCCGCCGCCGATGAGGTAGGTGGGATTGATATCGCGCAGGTTGACGATTTCACTGCCGAGGACGGGGACGCCATAGGTTTCTGTGAGGCTGATGAGTTCGTCGAGATGCTCGCGGGCTGCAAGGGCGGTATCGCCTTGGCGTTTCACCCCCACGAGATATCCTGCGAGGGGTTTTTTAGCGGTCTCTACGAATGTCTGCAAACGGTTCTCCTGTGTAATCTAACAAAGTTGGTTTATGATAATGATAATATTTGTGAGTGTGGGAAAGGCTGAGTGCAAGTTGATAGCTATATTTGCGCCTGAGGATAAAGGTGGATGGTGATTGAGAGGTTTCGACTAAGCGAAGCGAAGACTGGTAGCTTTCTGGCGATATGCAAACGGCAGATGAATTAAGGTCTATGGCGGAAATGCGGCGCCGGTATACGGATGAGGCTTTGCTTTATATTCCGCGGTTGATCCAGATGGTGGATCGCAATCCCTACAGTCCTACGTATGGGAGTTTTGACCGGAGCTATTGGCATTACCGGACGATGGACTTTCCGTGTGGCATGTACCAGGAATTTTGTCTGCCGCTGGCGCTTGCTTATGAGGTGCCGTTTCCGGATAACAGCTTTCACCGGGTGGAACGGGTGCGGGAACTGGCGCTGGCCGGGGTGGATTATGGGATGCGGAGCTCTCACAAGGATGGTTCCTGTGATGATTATTTTCCGTATGAGCGTGCGCTGGGGGCGCTGGTGTTTTCTCTTCATGCGATGACGGAGACGTGTATCGTGTTGAAGGAGGCGAAGCCGGAGTGGCTGGAGTTTTTTGCGCGGCGCGGGGATTACCTGGCGGTGCATAACGAGAGTGGGCGACTGACAAACCACCAGGCGCTGGCGGCGCTGGCGCTTTATAACACTTACCTGGTGACGGGTGAGGAACGGTTTAAGCGGGCCTCGGACGATTATCTGAAGATTGTGAAAGACTGGTTTGTGCCGGATGAGGGCTGGTTCTGGGAGTATGAGGGGGCGGACCCGGGGTATCAGTCGTGTACGGTATCCTTTTTGGCTAAGTTGTATAAGAAAAGTCAGAACCCGGAGATCCTGGAGTTGCTGAATCCGGCGGTGGACTTTTGCTGGCACTTTATGCACCCGGACGGAAGCTATGCGGGGGAGTATGGCAGCCGGAATACTTATCATTTTTATCCGCATGGCTTTGAGATCATGGCTCCGCATAATCAGAAAGCGGCGCAGATTGCGGATCATTTCCTGACGCACTCGCTGCCCCGGCAGACCCGGTATTTTAATGATGATGACCGGATGTGTGCTCACTATGTTTACGACTGGCTGCAGTCGTATGTGGATTTTTCTCCGGAGCGGGCGATTGCACCGTTGAGCGAGCGGGCGCCGTTTCGGAAATATTTCCATAAGGCAGGGCTGGTGTCGCTTTATACGGGAGATTATCAGGCGGTGTTGAACCTGAACAAGGGCGGCGTGATCAAGGTGACGACGGAGGAGGGGCCACTTTACAGCGATACGGGATTGATCGGGAATACGGAGACGGGCCAGGTGATCGTGAGCCATATTGTGGACGATTATGATACGTCTGCGGATACGGATATGGAGCGGTATAGTGTGGCAGGGCGTATGTGTGAGCGGAAATCGCGCCTGGCGTCGCCGATGAAGCAGGTGGCTTTCCGGCTGGTTAATGTGACGGTGGGACGATGGTGGCCTGATTTTGTGAGATCGACGCTGCAGAAGGTTTTGATTACGGGTAAGCGGCGTACGGAATACCGGTTTCGGCGAGAGTTCCAGTTTGGACCGGAGGGGATTCGGATATTAAATCGAATGGAACGGCCGGCTAACACTGCGAAGCTGATTTCGCTTCATGCGGGGTCGGATGCGACGAGTATTTATGTGGCGAACAGCAATGTGTATCAGCGGAGTGTGTTGCTGCCGTGGCGGGCTATGCGGAAGTTGCTGGAGGGCGTGAACGAACGGGGCGAGGGGACGGAGATTGTGGACGTGGTGGTGGATGGGGAGCAGCAATAGTCGCTGCGGGTTTCGGCCAAGCGGTTAGTTTATGTCCGTGGATCGTTTTGGAGATTCGTTGCTTTCGTGTTTCATGGCCATGGCGGCTGCACCGATGATTCCGGCGTCGTTTCCGAGGACGGCTTTCACGATCTTTGTGCGGTTGAAGGGGGTTTCAAAGGTGTTTTCGCGGGCGCTCTTTATGAGGGAATCAAAGATAAATTCCTGAGCATTGCTGAGGGCTCCGCCGTAGGCGATCATTTCGGGATTGAGGGCATTGATGACGGTGGCGGCAGCATAGCCGAGGTAGCGTCCGACATCATTGAACAGACGCAGAGCCAGTTCGTCGCCCTGTTTGGCGGCGTTATAAACTTCGAGGGTACCGAATTCGTCTTCGGCGCCGTCGGGGATCTGGATAATGGTTTTGGTGCCGCTGGCGATGGCAGCTTTTACGTCGCGGCGGATGGCAGTGGCACTGGCGTAGGCTTCAATGCAGCCGTGATTTCCGCAGCCGCATTTGGGGCCTTCGAAATTGATGATCATGTGGCCGAGTTCCCCGGCGGTTTCGTCGGGTCCGAGGTAGAGTTCGTCGTCGATGACGATGCCGCCTCCGACGCCGGTGCCGAGGGTGAAGAGGACCATGGTGTCTATTTCGCGGCCGGCCCCGACCCACCATTCGCCATAGGCTGCGGCGTTGGCGTCGTTAATGAGGGCGACAGGCATTGCGATGTGTTCCTGAAGGATGTCGCGGGCGGGAACGTTATGCCAGCCGGTGAGGTTTGGAGTTTCATAGACAATGCCTTCGCGGCCGTTCAGGGGTCCGGGACAGGCCATTCCGACGGCTTTTACGGGGCCATGGGCTTCGATTAGGCTTTTGCCGTGCCGGGCGATGCGCTGGAGGGTGTCGTCGGGGCCGCGCTGGGCCTGGGTGGGATGTTTATCCTGCGCGATGATTTTGCCGGTTTCGTCTACGATTCCGAGCTTTATGTCAGTGCCGCCGACATCGATTCCCAGGTAATGATTGGGCATTGTCTTCTCCGTGGTTCTAGTTCAGGCGAGATTACGTGATGACTCCGTGAGCAGGCTTTGCAAGTGGTAACAGATAGTCTGCGTTTGTGTTTGCTCATAAAATTCTTTTGGGGTGGTAGCAGGTGGGTGATGAATACAGAAATTAAAAAGGGCTCTGTGGTGGAGCTGACCATTGATAATGTTGCATTCGGGGGTCGCGGTATTTCCCGGGATGGCGGCATGGTGGTTTTTGTTGAGGGGGCGGTGCCGGGGGACCGGGTGCGTGCGCGGATTACGCGGCGCAAGCCGCAGTTTGCGGAGGCTTCGACGGTGGAGGTGTTGGTGCCGTCGCCCGAGCGGACGGAAGCGCCGTGTGTGGTGTTTGGGGATTGTGGCGGATGCAAGTGGCAGCATTTTGATTATGAGGGGCAGCTTGAGGCAAAACAGTCTCATGTGGCGGATGCATTGCGGCATATTGGCAAGATCCATGAGTTTGAGATGCGGCCAATCATTCCATCGCCTACGGTGTGGAATTACCGGAACAAGATGGAGTTTAGCTTTGGGGAAGATGCGGCAAGCGGGCGGATTATTACGGGGTTTCATCGGGCGGGGGATTATAAGACGATTATCCATGCGGGGCCGGTCTGTCTGATCCAGCCGCCGGGTCTGGATAAAATCCTGACGTGGATAGAGGATCGTTTGAATGCGGACCAGGGGGGGGAAGGGTCGCATTTCTTTAGTTACCGGCAGGTCAAGCATGACGGCTTTTTGCGTCATCTGGTGGTGCGGTATAGTCACACGACGGGAGATTTTCTGCTGGCAGTGCTGACGGCATCGGGGAAATGGTCCGGGGTTGAAAGTTTTGCGAAGGATTTGATGGAGAAGTTTCCGCAGGTGCGGGGATTCTTGTGGGGTACGACGGATTCGCTGAGTGATGTGGCCCGGATGGAGAAGCAGCGGTTCCAGGTGGGGGCGACGACGATTGAGGAGCAACTCGGGGAGTTTCGTTTCCGGATTTCGACCTTTTCGTTTTTCCAGACCAACACGCGGGGGGCGAAGCTGCTGTATGATGTGGTGGAGGAATTTGCGGAGCTGACGGGGCGTGAGACAGTACTGGACGCTTATTGCGGGACGGGGACGATTGGGATTTATGCTTCGCGGCATGCGGAGCGGGTGATCGGGATCGAGCTGGTGCCGGATGCGGTGTGGGATGCGCGTCATAATGCGAAGGCGAACGGGGCGGATAATTGCACGTTTCTGGCGGGGGAAATGCGGGATATTCTGCCGCAGGTGCCGTCGCTGTTCGGTAGTCGGTTTGACCGGGTGATTGTGGATCCGCCGCGGGGGGGCATGGATAAGAAATCGCTGAGGCTTTTGTTGGGTATCAGGGCGCCGCTGTTGATTTATGTTTCGTGTAATCCGGCGACTCTAGCGCGGGATGCGGCGACTCTTGTCGAATCAGGTTACGTTCCAGAGGTAGTACAGCCCGTCGACATGTTCCCACACACATACCACGTTGAAAGCGTGATCAAATTTCGCCTGGCTGAGAAGGCCGATGAGGCTGAACCCCGGGTACCTGGTATTGCCTGACGTTCCCTCTATACTGGCGCCTCTGCCTGCTTTGGGCGAGTCGCCTGTCCGATTAATTGTGGCGGATATTGATGGTTGTCTCTCGGGTGGAGCAGGTCATCCGTTTCCGATTCCTCTGCTTAGCCGGCTGGCTTGGGCTAATGAGATGAGCCGTGTGGATGACTCGATTCCGGCGGTGACGATCTGCACGGGCAGGCCGCAGCCTTATGTGGAGTGCCTGCTTCAGGCGATTGGGGGGCGGGTTCCGGCTTTGTGTGAAAGCGGTACTGTCTTTTTTGATCCGGTGAGCCATAGCATTCTTACTCATCCTGAGTTCGGGATGGATGAGGAGCGGGCTTTGGAGGAACTGCGTCACCGGGTGGCGGGATCGATGATGAAAGAGAACATTAAGCCGGAGCCGGGGAAGGTGACTCACCTGACGATGATCATTCAGCCACCGGATACGCCTGAGGCGCTTTATGATCAGGCGGTGGAGATCGCGGCGGAGTTTGGGGATGTGTTTGTGGTGGAGCTGACGAGCATTTGTGTGCATTTCCTTTTCAAGCATTTGCATAAGGGAAGCGGTGTGCGGTGGTTGGCAGAGGCTACGGGTGTGCCGATGGGCCAGATGGCGGGGATTGGTGATGCAGCACCGGATTTGCCTTTCCTGGAAATGGTGGGATATGCGTTTGCTCCGGCTAATGCTCATGATGATGTGAAAAGTATTTGTCATGGGGTAAGCCCCCATTGCTATTCTGACGCAGCTTTAGAGCTGCTGGATAAAATTATAAGCCATAATCATTATTTGAAGAGGGGCATCGAGGAGGTAACTACCGGTTGAGTAGTCCGAGAAATATTACAGGCCGCACGCGCGTGATCGCAATTCTGGGGTATCCGGTGGATCACTCGCTGAGCCCATCTATGCAAAACCTGGAATTTGAGCGGCTGGGTCTGGACTACGTTTACGTGCCAGCCAGCACGAAGCCTGAGAACCTGGAGTCGGCTATTAAAGGGCTGGTGGCTGCGGGTGTGGTGGGGATGAACGTGACGATTCCTCATAAGCAGGCGGTAATTCCGTTGCTGGATTCCGTTAGTGAAGATGCGCAGCTTGTGGGGGCGGTGAATACGATCAAGTTGTCTGATGACGGAAAGCTTGAGGGGTATAATACGGATATAGATGGCTGGGTGCGGGATATCCAGGAGGATATTTTGCTGGAACGTAATGGGGTGTGTATTCTGGGAGCTGGTGGTGCGGCGCGAGCGGTGGCTGTGGGGGCTTTGCGTAGTGGAGCTAAGCGTTTGTTTCTTTGCGGACGTAACGAAGATACACTGTCGGGATTGGCGGATTATCTGACGGAGCGGATTCCGGGGGCGGATATTTCATGGCGCCAGGTGGATGATCCGGACTGTCGGGGCGAGGTGGCTGCGTGTCATATTGTGGTTAATACGACACCGGTGGGAATGGACAGTACGCCGGGTCTGCCGATTCCTGCGGAGTGGCTGAAGGAGAGCCAGTATTACTATGATACGATATATAATCCGGCGGAAACTGAACTGATGCAGGCGGCGAAGCAGAAGGGGTGTGCTGTGAAGAATGGCTTGGGGATGCTGGCTTATCAGGGCGCGGTGGCGTTTGAGATCTGGACGGGGCAGGAGCCGGATGTGGAGCGGATGAAAAGCACGTTGCGGCGGATGTTGTCTTAGGTCTGATTTAAAAGGGCGGGCAGGCTTTGGCTGTCAGTCGAACAGTTCTTTGAAGAAGGCCTGCATTTCGCGCCAGCTTCGTTTGTCGGCTTGTTCGTTATAGGCTACGTTTGTGGATGGGTCGTTGCCGGTGGCGGGGTTGGTGAAGGTGTGGACGGCATGGCCGTAGGCTACGAGGTACCAGTCGGCCCCGGCTTTGTCCATTTCGTCCATAAATGCGATTAACTGGGCGTCTGAGATGGCGCGGTCGGCGGCTCCGTGGAGTACGAGGATTTTTGGATTAATTTTTTCGGCGGTGGCGGCGTTGCCTGGTTCGAGTCCGCCGTGGAAGCTGGCGACGCCGAGGACGTTGGCATTATCCCGGGCCATTTCGAGGACGGTGGTGCCGCCAAAACAATAACCGATGGCGGCGGTTTTTGCGGAGTCGGTTTCAGGCTGGGCTTTGAGCTGAGCCAAGGCGGCTTCAGCGCGGGCGCGCATGAGGGGGCGATCATCTTTTACGGCCGTGGCCCATTTTCCGGCTTCTTCGGAGCTGGTGGTGACGCGCCCGTCGCCGTACATATCGGCTACGAAGGCTACATAGCCCATGCTGGCCAGTTGAGTGGCGCGGCTGGTCACGTAGTCATTGATGCCCCACCACTCGGGAACAACGAGGACACCGGGGCGTTTTTCCTGGGAGGAGGTGTCGATGGCGACTATGCCGCGGCAGGTGATGTCGCCGGCCTGGTATTCTACCGATCGTATTTCGATGGCGGCTGTGGCGTGAGTTGTTATCATAAGTCCGATGAGTGTGGCGAGGGCCCATTTAGCTTTCATTGTTTCCGTCTCCCAAGTGGCTTGCGTGAAAATTCCGGGTTTACCTATTAGCGAGTGACGTTCCATTACATTTTATGTGGTGGCGGGACAATGGGTCTTTTTACTCGCATCTGTTGCGATACGGGTGTTATGCAGCCGGCATGCATAAAGAAGATGTTTCTTCCCTCGATTCTGATTTTGATCATTTGCTTTCGCCGGGTGAGCGGCGGTTTGAGCAGATCCGAAAAACTACGGGCCTGTACCTGGGACCGATTTTGTTTGTGCTATTGCTGCTGTTCCCGATTCAGGGGGTGTCTCCTGAGGCGGCGCGGCTGGCGGCTATCCTGGCGTTGACGCTTGTGTGGTGGATGTGCGAGCCGGTTCCGATTCCGGTTACGGCGATTCTTGCGCCGGCGCTGTGTGTGGCCATGGGAATTTCCAGTGCGCGGGAACTGTTTGCTTCGTTTGGTGATCCGATTGTTTTCCTGTTTATCGGGGGTTTTATCCTGGCGGAAGCCATGATGGTTCATGGGCTGGATCGTCGGATTGCTCTGGGTTTGCTGGGTTTTAAGTGGGTTGGGAACAGTCTGCCACGGGTGATGCTGGTTTTTGGGTTTATCGGAATGTTTCTGAGCATGTGGCTGAGCAATACGGCTACGACGGCAATGATGGCGCCTATTGCGATGGGGGTGATTGGGGAGATCTCCGGCCTGATGCGGAAGAATGGCGGAGAAGATGACGGGGCGCGGCACAGCCGAATGGCTACGGGGCTGATGTTATTGCTGGCTTATGGGGCGAGCATTGGCGGCCTTGGCACTCCGATTGGCACACCGCCGAACCTGATTGGGATTGGTATGATCCGGCAGCAACTGGGGGTGGAAATTTCGTTTGTTCAGTGGATGATGTTTGCGGTGCCGGCGACGCTGGTGATGTTTGTGGCGCTTTATTTCGTTGTGATTTTACTTTATTGCCCGAAGGGTGTTCAACTGGATGGTTTTCAGGAATACCTGGTGCGCCGAAGGAAGGGGCTGGGGCGGTGGACGGTGGGCCAGGTTAACACGCTGATTGCATTTTTTACGGCGGTGATTTTGTGGACGCTGCCGGGTTTGCTGGCGCTTTTGCCGGGAGAAACCATTTCGGTGGTGGCGAAAAATTATGGACGGATGCTGCCCGAGGGCGTGGTGGCTGTTTTGGCGGCGTCGTTGCTTTTTCTTTTGCCGACCAATCTGCGGACGGGAGAGCGGACGCTCACCTGGCAACAGGCCTCGCGGATTGACTGGGGGACGATCCTTTTGTTTGGCGGGGGTATCGCCTTGGGCAAGCTGGCGTTTGATACGGGCCTGGCTTCTAATTTGGGCGAATGGATTTTGCAGGGTACTAATGTTTCAGGGCTGGGGATGATTACGCTGATGTCGATCATCTTTGGAATTTTGATCAGCGAGACGACGAGCAATACGGCTTCGGCGACGATGGTTGTGCCGGTGGCTATAAGTGTGGCTCAAGCGGGGGGAGTTGATCCGCTGGGTCCGGCGCTGGGGGCATGTATGGGAGCGAGTTTCGGCTTTATGCTGCCGGTGTCTACTCCGCCCAATGCTATTGTTTATGGTACGGGAATGGTGCCGATTTCACGAATGGTTAAGACGGGGATCATCTTTGATATCCTGGGTGCGGCGATTATCTGGGCAACGGTCATGGTGACGGTTACATATCGCCCGTTCTGACTGGGGAACTGATCAGATAGTTGGGCGATAACCGGAGCCGGGGGTCAGGCTATGGCGGTGGCGGATTCTGCCATGGTGGGGCACGTAAGGGTGCAAGCCCAGGCGGGGGGGAGGTTGAGCAGGGTCATGCTGCGCTGACCGTAATCCATATACTCGGCGATGATGGCTTCCACTTCGTCAAGGCGCTCGCGTTCTTCGTCGCTGAGAAAGGGTGCCTTGAGCTTGCGAATACCTACGTACTCAAAGAATGAGATGGTGCCAGACGGCTTAACTGCCTGTGTGAAAGACTCAAAGACCTGGCGGACAAGATGGGGTTGAAAATTATTAAAGGGGAGGCCGCTGATGATATGGTCAAACTCGCTGCAGACTCCGAGTTCTTCGACGGGCCCATGATGAATGGTGACCTGGTGGGCCCAGGGGGCGAGGGCTTTATCGTCCGAGAGGCGCTCTGTTAGATGACGGACAAAGACAGCGTTAATCTCGCAAAGAGTAAGATGGTCGTCAGGCTGGAGATGTTTTACGATTTCAAGAGTCAGAGCCCCGGTGCCGGGTCCGGCTTCCAGGATCTTTAGAGGAACAGAGGGACTGGGCCGGGTGGAAATTTGACAAGCCAGGCGCCGGGCCAGCCAGGGGGAACTTGGCAGGACTGCTCCGGTATGGCGAAAATTTAACAGGCTTTCACGAAGAAATGTCAGCAAACTTCAAATCAGCTTTCGAAGGGGTGAGATAAATACCGCGTCGGGAATCAGGCATAAGGCCACGTAATAATGACAGCAAGGTGTGGCCGGCGTTCCCAACAATGTTATCTTTAGAATAGATTGGTGACTTGTTTTCATGCCCCAGGGGTTCATAATAACAAGAAGTTTTGTGTTATTGTGTAGGTAAATTACCCGTAAACTAATGATTTTTCCCGTGGCGGGGGATATTTATCAGGGGGAGTTTGATCATTATGTCGCCATGGACGGTTCTCAAAGTTTCGCTTAGGGCGCTTCGTGCCCACAAGATGCGTTCGCTGCTGACGACGCTGGGTATTATTATCGGCGTGGCTTCGGTTATTGCCATGTTGGGTCTGGCATCGGGGACCCGGGAGAAGATTACCTCGCGGATGACTGCCTTTGGGGCGAACCTGCTGAGTGTGCGGGCGACCTATGGGGGTGGGGGCAGCGGGGTGCGGACAGCGCAAAGACAGAGCCTGAAGGTAGCTGATGCGGAAGCTATTTTGCGCGATGCTTCGGAATATGTGGAGGCGGTGACGCCGGATTTGGACGGGAGTGTTCAGGCGAAGTATCTGAACAAAAATACGCGGGTGAGTCTGAACGGTGAAGCTCCGACGTATTTTGATATTCGCAATTTCCCGATCGCTCATGGCCGGGCGTTTACCGATTCTGAGGTGGAGCGTGCGGAGAAGGTGGTGGTGATCGGGCCGAAGACGGCGGAAGATTTGTTTGGTCCGGGGGTGGTGCCTGTTGGGGAAACGATTAAGATCGAGAGTATCAATTTTCGTATTGTCGGCATGACTGCGCCGAAGGATGAGCGTTCGGATAATAACCTGTTTGCGCCTTATACTACGGTAATGCGCCAGGTGTTGGGGCGGGATTATCTGAGCCAGATTTATATTAAAGTGCGTGAAGGGAAGGACATGGCGGAGGCCCAGGCGGCGGTGGAGGAGGTGTTGAGGCGACAACACCGGATCCAGGCGGGGCAGGAGGATGACTTTACGGTCAGAAACATCCAAAGTGCGGTGGATAACCTGAACCAGGTGGCTAATATTTTTACGATATTGCTGGCGGGGGTAGCGGGGATCAGCCTGCTGGTGGGTGGCGTCAATATTATGAACATCATGCTGGTGACGGTTACAGAGCGGACGCGGGAGATTGGTGTGAGAAAGGCTTTGGGAGCGCGGGAACGGGATCTTCTGAGTCAGTTCTTGCTGGAATCGATTACGCTGAGCACGGTGGGGGGATTGCTGGGCGTGGGCCTGGGTGTGGGTGGCATCTATCTTTTTAATGATATCACCCGCCGGATGAGCGAGGAGGGGGAGTCTTATGGGGCGCAGATCACGAGCGGGCCGATTATCATTTCTGTGGCGGTGAGTGTGGTCGTGGGTTTGCTGAGCGGATATTATCCGGCGCAGCGGGCGGCGCGTATGGACCCGATCGAAGCACTGAGGTTCGAGTAGCCGGAGCACGGGAGTATTTTGCTGTGGCATCGGACTAGCTGCGCAGTTTCCATTGAAATCTGATTTTGCATTGGTTTGTAATTCAGGTATGTCTTTGCCACACCAGATTGAGAGTCTGCTTTCGCAGGGCCAAGGGCCCCAGGCGGGCGCACTGTTGCAGGGTGCTGCCGAAAATCTTTCGGATGATGAGCTTCATCAGATTGGGGAGGGGGCTGCGCGACAGTATCGGGAGTTTCAGTCCCATGCGGTTCACCAGTTTCTTTCGATAGCGGAGGAGAAACTGCCTGGGGCGGCTTATCAGCGGTTGCTGGAGCCGGTGGCGGGGGACATGAAGGCGACGCGGCAGTGGGATCGCCGGCTGGATGAGATGGCCAGTGAGCGTCTGATTAATGGTTTGATGGAGCGGATAAAGGCGCGGGATGATGCGGGGGCGGAGGCGACGGCGCTGGCTTTGATCATGAGTGTGCCGGAGGAGTCGCGTCCGCAACGAGCGCGGTTTGTGGGTAATATGCTGGGCGGGATGGTGAATGACAAAGATCATGCGCAGGGGCTTGTGCGGTCGATGTCGCGAAATCCTATGAAGTTTGGGCTGGATCCTCTGACGGTGACGGATGTGGAGGAGGAGTTTGCCCAGGGGGCGGCGGCGGCTCAGCGGCGGGAGCGGGATATTGGGTCAGCGGCGCGGCAGAACTTGACGGAGGCGGCGGTGGAATTGAGCCGTCAGTTGCCGGGGCGCAATGCGCTGAATCAGCCTTCGGATGAGGAGATCGCGAAGTTTGACCAGGCTGTCCGAGCGATTATTCGGGCGTGTTTGCTGAGCCCGGCTTATGATAAGTTTAATGAAGCGACGCGCCTTTTAGTGGAATTTTCGCCGAAGCAGATGTCTGGCACAGCTACGATGGCGGGGATTGAGCAGCGCCTGCATACGACGCTGGGGCGGACGGCGCGGATGATTGCGGATCGGGTGTTTCAGGCTGTGGGGCAGAGCCGGCGGGTGATTGAGCCTTACGTGGATTTCTCCAAGCGGCATTTGTACGACCGGGTGGGGCACTATTGCATTGAAGTTTTGGGGCTGTTTCGGAACAGTGATACGATTCCGTTTGTTCGGCAGACGCTGTCGGATAAGAAGGCGGAGGTTCGGACTGAGGCAATTTTTGCGTTGGGTTCGATGGGAAATGATGAGGCGTTTGAGGTTCTGCTGGAGACGATGAAGCAGGATCTGGGGGGCCGGGTGATTGAGGGAGAGCAACGGCGGGAGGTGGCGACGATTATTTCGGCGCTGGGCCGTATGGTGAGGGCGACGCCGGATCCGCAGCGGCGCAGTGCCTTGATCAAGCGGACGATTGCGGTGTTTCCGAAGGATGACCTGGAGTTTCCGGTTCGTGCGGTGTTGAACTTTTTTACGGGGAAGCAGGAGGGGATTGATCCGGATTTGCTGAGGTGGGCGGCGCAGGTGGCGGTGACGGCGTTGTGGAGTACGGACCGGCCGGAGCTGGCGCGGGCGGCGGAGTCTCAGCCGCTGGGGTTCAGGCAGCCGCTGCTTGATTTGCTGGGGCGGCTGGCGCCGTTTGCTATGGGGACTATCAATGAGACGGCGTTGAAGTATTCGAAAATGTATAGCGGCGCTTACCTGGCGATGGGTGAGCTTTATGGGAAGTATCCTGATCCGAGCCAAGTGCCGGTGATCCAGCAGATGTTGTTTAATGCGGCGTTGCATGATGATACGAAGCGGTCTGAGTATGTGAAGGATACGCTGACGGAGACGGCGACGGGATCGCGGCAGGAGCTGACGAAGGACCAGGTGATTGCGGCGCTGGCGGGGGCGCTGGTGAAGATTGATTCGGATGATGCGCGGCAGGCGATGTCGCAGATTTTTCAGCAGATCCAGGGGGGGCAGCTTCCTCAGCCGGGTCCGGAGACGGCGGCGCTTTTGCTGAAGGGACACATGGCGGCGCAGAAGGCGGCGGGCCGGCAGACGATGGCGGGCGGGGGGGCGCGAAAGAGCGGGGCGGCGGCTGGCGACGGGACGGTGGATGGCGGGGAGGCTGTGGCGCCGGCGCAGGTGACTGAGGTTGATCTGAAGTATATGGAGGATTTGAAGGCGCGGTACTTTATGGCGTCTAAGAGGCGGGCGAAGAAGGTGGCGGCTATGAATGCGCTGGCGCAGCATAAGATTGCGGCGGCGGCTCCGCTGATGGTTCCGCTGGTGAATGATGGTGATGCTATTATTGCTTCGGCGGCGGCGATGGCTTTGCAGGATATGGTGCAGCCGCCGGTGGCGGAGTCCAGCGCGGAGGCGGTTTATAAGGCTGTTCTGGATGGGGTGGCGACGGGGGGGAATGTGCTGAAGGTGAAGCTGGGGGAGGTTTTGCAGAAGATGAGGCCGGGGCGGGCTCCGCTGAAGGATTTGATTGAGGGAGCGCTGAAGCGGGATGATATGGATGCGGCGGGGCGGGCTGTGCTGGAGCGGGTGTTGAATGCTCCGGGGGCGGCGGGGGGTCCGGTGCATAAGCGGGAGGCAGGGCCGCTGGACGAGGATAAGCTGGGGGGCGCGGCGGGTTATATGCCGAAGGGAGGGGGCGATAAAGGGTCTGAGTATTTGTCTGACCTGGATAAGAAGCGTGCTTATATGCAGGCGCGGCAGGAATGGATTCGGGGCGGAAAACGGGGTCCGGAACCTGTGCCGCCGGAGTGAGTGTTATGTTTGCGAAATGTCCTTTTTGTGATACGGTTTTTGATAACCCGGATGCCTGGTGTCCGCATTTTATTGGGACGCAGGCGGATCTGACGTTGGATGATTATAAGGATTTCATAAGCGGAGAGTGGCCGGCGCAGGTGGTGTCGGATGAGGATGAGGTGCCGTTTTATTTTTTGAAGCGGACGGAGGATTAGGGGGGCTTATGGGTTGCGGTATTATTTTTG
This sequence comes from uncultured Candidatus Sumerlaeota bacterium, assembly GCA_964444305.1. GTDB lineage: Bacteria > Sumerlaeota > Sumerlaeia > Sumerlaeales > Sumerlaeaceae > JAKFFN01. Next base: position 6,643 of record CAYUGQ010000015.1, on the reverse strand, counting down.
GTTCGATGGTTGATTTTATTTGAGTTGATTGGCTGGGGTGAACAGGGATTTTTAGTTTTTTTGTGGGATCATTCCCGGGGTTTATCGCAGGCGGGGGGTGATGGGTGTTCCCTGATGGGTACTTAGGCGTCCTTTTCTGGATTGGCCGTTCTTCAACTATAGTTGGGGTCAACGTGGGTTTTACGCCAGGCTCATGGAATATGAGCCTGATGGGTTGGGGTCTCGGAGGTCGAGGTATTGGATACTGTCTGAGGAGGCTAGTTCTGCTTTAGCCAGGTTTCTTACGTGTTCGTGATGGGTGAAGAGTAATACCTGGCAGTGCTTGAGCTGCGACAGGAGCTGTAGGCCGGCCAAGGTTCGTTGGTCGTCGAAGTTTATGAACAGGTCATCACCGATGAAAGGCAGGGGCTCTTCGTCGGCACAGTAGTTTTCTACGAACGCCAGGCGCAGGGCGAGGTATAGCTGGTCGCGGGTGCCTTCGCTCATGCCGGCGACTTCGAGGTTTTCGCCGGTGGGCCTGACGCCTACTATGATGGGGTTGCCATTTTTGTCGTAATCGGTGGTCAGTCCAGAGAAGGAATTGGTCGTCAGGGTATTAAAAAACTTGCTGGCTTTTGCGAGTATCGGGTTTTTGTTCTTGTCGCGTACGCGCTCTATGCCGTGGCGAAGGAGAGTGGATGCGGCGTGGAGTCGCAGGTAATCGCGGGCCTGCACTGCCATTTTGGCTACGGCATTTTGCATAGCCTGGGCGTGATCAGATGCGCCGCTTTTGGCTTCAAGATCATTTACTACAGTCTTGGCGTTGGCCTCTCTGCTGCTTGCGATTACCAGCTCGGCGTTCAGTCTTTCAATTTCGGCGGCGACTTCATTCAGGTCGGCTCGTACTTCATCGAGAGAGACTTCGCCGATTGATGCGTCGAGTGATGGCTCATCTTCACCTTCGCTTGCTTCCAGCAGGCGATTGCGTGAATCTTCGATTTCCGCCTGGAGCTGGTGCTGTTTTTCTGCTATGTCTATTGCTGCTGGCAGGTCTTCGTCCTTCTCGACGCCGGCCAGCTCCATTAGTGAACTGATGTCGGCTTTTGCTGCCATTATATTTTTGTTGTGTTGGTCATGGGCGTCTTTGATTTCCTGCACTTGTTTCTGAAGCTCTGCCAGGCGGACTGCTAATTGCTGCATCTTGTTGTGATTCGTGTGCATGGTGCGAATTAAGGCAATGGCATCGGCGGCGGTGGAAGTTGCATCGCTGGGATTCAAGCTTTTTGCCAGCGCAGACGAGGCTTCTGTGAACTGTTGGATGCGTATTTCGGCTTGCTGAAGATCAGTTTGCCTGCGCTCTAATTCGGCTTGTTTCTTTTCGAGCTCGTTCCATGCAGTCATGGCTTCTGCAGCTTGCAGCACGCTGAGTTGCGGGGAAATTTTTACCTGGCTGCAACACCCATTCCATTTATCCTGCCAGGCGGTAAGCTCCTCCTTTAGCCGCGCAATTTCCCGGTGATGTTTATCATGCATCTGCTTTTGTTCGGTTTGCCGGGCAGAAAGTGTTTCAGCCCTGCGAAAGCTTTCCACTCGTTTTGCCAATGCATTTTCAATGTGAACGATCAACATAGTTGCGTCTGATTCGGTGGAGGTTTCTACGCCCAACCTCGTGGCCAGATCGATTAGCTGCTGGTGAAGCTGTTCACTGGCTTGTGTCGCTGCACCCAGGTCAGCGACAAAGTCATCCCTGGTGGCATTTGCATCCCTGATTGCTTTTATGGACTGGAGGCTTTCCTGCATCACTTCGGGATTCTCGGGCTTTATATTTGTAATTGCCCACAGGCTTCGCCACTCGGCCAGCGCAACGTGCAGGTCTGCCTTTGCTTTATCGAGCTTTGCCTGGACGGTTGTCACCTGTTGCTCGGCGGCGTCCAGGTTCTCTAGGAGGGTTTTGTGGCTTGAGACTTTCTCGGCAGAATCAAATCGACTATCGGCAACTTCATCGGCCCGTTCAGTGAGCTTTTCATATGCCGGGGCAAGGGTGTCTCCGGCTTCGAATTGCGCGATTTCATCTGGGGTCGGGTGTTTCTTCTCATCAAGGACCCGGCGTACGAGCTTCCATGCATCCTGACGCCGTTCGCGGGCCTTGGATAGATCGGCATCAGTATATATGGATTCGCGCTTATGAAATGAATCCAGTTTCCTCTGCGCTTTTTTCTGGTGGACAGTGGCGTCTTCCAGCTTGTCCGACTGGACTTCAACGTCCTTCTCCGCGCGCGCTAGAACCATCCGGTGCTGTTCAATCTGAGCTTTCGTCGGCAGTTTTAGCCGTAGCAGAGTTTCGGCATCGCCAGTCCACCATGGCAATGCTGCCATGCCAGTGCGGATTTTCGTGTCCTGCTTATCAATTTCTCTTTGGAGCTTACCTGTATCAGGCAGCGCCGCCATTGCGGTCTGGAGTTTCTGAAGGATGGTGTTATCCGGGGCGGGGTCGGTAACATCAGTCAGTTCGGCAACTTGCTGTTCGAGTTGTTTGACTTGAGCGTCCGTTGCGACTTCATCTTCCTGTAATTTTCTTAATCGGATATCAAGCTGTTGCCACTGCGTAACTAAAGTGCTGAGGCTGGAAACGTCTGGCTGTTTCGGCAGCACCGGGTGACCGTCTTTTGTTGGGAGGTTTAGGCGGTTGGCCTGCCTGGCCATCTGTCGTTTTAGTTCCGCAATGTTCGTTTCTAAGAGCGGGAGTTCTTCCAACTGCTGTTCGATGCTGGCGACGTTTTCATACAGGCGCTGAATCCCGTCGCCGGCATCAAGGAGGTTTTGATCGACTGCACATTCCTTTATCTGCGCTTCGAGCTGGTTCAGGCGAGGCTGCGTGTCGTTGATGAAGGTCTGTGAATGATGGTGATTTGTGACGGCAGACTGATACTTATGGCGGGCATCTTCCGGCAGTGAAACCAGGGGCCCTAAGTCGTTTAGAGCCGCCCGGCGGCTGTTAATATCTCGCAGTATAGGCAGTACGCGCAGCCAGCGGTTCAGCTTTGCCTGTTGAACTGTGAGCTCATGCAGTTGCCTGCGGACTGCGTCCAGGTTTTCGCGTGCGCCGGCCAGTTCCCGTTGAGCATGCTGCCAGTCTTGATGATTTAGCGTCGCTAGTTTTAAAGCTGCTCCAGCCGTTTCGTAATTGGTGAGCGACTGATATAAAAACTTAGTAGTCCCGCGTCCGCGTCTGGAGCTGAAAATTTCCGCGGCTTCGTTTTCTAATTTTTTCTGAATTTCAGCAAGGTTGGTGATGCCGGACCCTGCTTCGAAGAGAATTTTTCCCAAGTCGCCGTCGGCTTCTCCGATGGCCTCTCCGCCTTCGCGCAGCCGGGCATGAGACAGGCCGAACGACTTGTTGAAAAATTCTTTGTCGGACTGGCCCAGATACTCAGCAAGTACCGAATCAGGAAGTGGCGTGCTGCCGCTGGCATCCATAATGGTTGCACTGTTAGCCTTGCGGCGAAGAAATGTCAGCTCGTTGCCGGCCTTGCTCGTAATAGTCGCACCAAGGCGAAGATCGCTGTACTTAAATTTGAAATTGTAGGGGCTGTGATGGTCGAAGCCATACAGCAAGTCAGCAATGGCTGAAAGGCTGGTAGATTTACCGGCTTCATTAGGGCCGTAGATAATGGTCAGGCCAGAATCCGCAAAATCCAGTTCGCGATCTTCAAAGTGTCCATAGCGTATCAGGTTCAGCTTCTTAATCTGCATTTGCGTCGCCCCCTTTGCCCACAAGTTGGGCGGCAACCATTCCCTTTGCCTCTTCAAGCAACTCTGCCAATTCCTGTTCGTCTGGCAGAATAGTTTCCTGTCCCGGTAGCTTTGCTCTTAATGTGGCCATGTGGTGGGTCAGTTCGTGCTCCAGACTCTCTCTGATTTCCGGCGAATCCATTTCTTTCATCAATTCTAACACCATATCGTGGTGTTCGGGATCAAAATCGGCTCTTGCTTTGGGCTCCGTGGTTTTTATCCGAAGCTTCTCGAGCATGATCTCGTCGCTGATGCTCAGGAGCAGAGCCTCCACCTCGGCACGGATCTGATTTTGGTCCCCCATCAGTTGCCAGTGGAGTTCGGTGGGGCCATCAATGGTTACTCGCACAGCCAGGGGTTTCCCGTCGGCTTCGGATGCAGCATGCTTGACCCGGTCGGTTATCAGGTCCAGTAAAGTGTAAATGTCGCAACAGTCCGCGTCGACCTCTACCAGCAGGTCACACCAGCGGGCCACATCAATGCAAACATGTTCAAACCCGGTGACTTCGCCATCTGTCACCTCGACCAGGCAATAGCCTTTTTCTCCGCATTCCCGAATGTGCCGACCTTGCAGGTTTCCGGGAAACACGACGTAGGGATTTTTAGAAAGCACCTCGTGGCCATGCACATGACCCAGTGCCCAGTAGTCATAGCCGTGATTGCGCAGCTCCTCCACGCTACACGGGGCGTAATTGGCATGATCGGCATTGCCTTCACATGCGGTGTGCAATATACCGATGTTAAATCTGCCGGTCTGGGGTGAGGGATATTTTTCAGCAAGGTTTTCATGGATCCAATGCTTAGCAAACCCCTGTCCATGCAACACCGCGCCTGTTTTCTCGTCGACTATCGTCTCAGGTTGCTTCGTGTCGAAGAACTTAACATTGCCGGGATACCGAAGGGAGCTGGTCATCATATTGGCAGCATCGTGGTTTCCGTGTATGGCATAAACTGGAATGCCAGCCCGATCCAGCCGGGCCATTTCTTTCACGAAGAACAGGCCGGTCTCGAAGTTTTTCCAGTCGCCATCAAATATATCCCCGGCGATAATGACAAACGCCACGCGGCGTTCCAGGGCGGCGTTCACCAGGTGAACAAAAGCCTGGCGACTGGCCTGGCGAAAACAGTCCGCCAATTTCTGGCTGTAAGCCGCCAACCCGCGAAGCGGGCTGTCGAGATGGATATCAGCCGTGTGGATAAATGTAAAATTCAATGCCGTACTTCCCGTAATAACAGTGTGTCTCCGCTACACCAACGCGCCCGCATTCGGCGGTTTTCGCGGTGTGGTGTCAAATGTTTTCTTTAAAGCGAGACGGAACGCCATATAAGAGTTAAGCGATCTGGTTTTAAAGGAAAAAAGGGGGAAGGGAAAAAGCGTGGTCGGGGCGGCAGGATTCGAACCTGCGGCCTCCTGCTCCCAAGGCAGGCGCGCTAACCGGGCTGCGCTACGCCCCGACGCTTTTGAGACTGGATACTTTACGGCTGGTGGTGTTGGCTATTCACTTTTGAGGGGTGGGTGGGGTGGTTTTGATGAGTTTGAGGTGTGGCGGGGTTGTTTAAGGTACACTTTGCTTCGGC
>CAYUGQ010000015.1:0-1194 GCA_964444305.1 uncultured Candidatus Sumerlaeota bacterium | reverse complement strand
GCTGGTTTATGGTTTGTGGCGGGTGGTTTCGCGGTCGAAGAGGTGGTGGAGGTAGGTGGCTGGTTCGGGGAGGTCGCGGGCGTGGGGTTCGTAGACGCTGTGGAGGTAGGCTCCGAGGTCGAGGGCGGAGGCGGCTTTTGATTCGTGGTCCATGCGGTTGTTGCGCTGGATCCAGGCTTGGAGGAGGTAGCCGGCTTCGGAGGTGGAGTAGAAGCTTTCGGGGACGCTGGCGGCGGCCATTTGCTGGCGGAGGGGGGTTTTGTAGATTACGAGGGTGTTGGCGAGGTGGTCTCCGAGGGATTGGCGTGTGGGGGTTTGGTTTATTTTGATGAAGGACAGGGCGTATCCGCCGAGGACGATGTCTGCGAGACGGGTGAGGTTTCTTTTTAATGACTGGTAACGGGTGGGTGGGCTTCCGGTGGTGGTGATTACGCGGAGGCGGAGTAGGGCGAGGCCGGGGGTGTGGCTGCGGGTGGTGGTTTCGAGGAGGATGTGGTAGATGATGTGGATGTGGATGAATGTGAGGGGGATGGCCCATTTCCAGGTGGGGGGCGGGAGGAGGGTTGGGTGTGTGTGGAGGGTGAGGCGGATGATGATGACGAGAAGGATGGTCTGAATTGTGAGGTCGAGGAGGGCTGCGAGGATGCGGGCACCGGCGCCGGCGATCTGGTGGGATGCGGGAATGGGCTGGTGGGGGTGCTGAAGCTTGATGATGGGGGTGAAATAATCCAGCCGGTTTTGGTGGGGGGTATTGTTCATCTGGTTTGTCATACAGGGGTTTTGTTAAGTCTATAGACGCTGTTTTACGAAAAGCGTTGCGTGTTTGGGGTGGATGGGGTGGGGTTTTTCTATGTTACTGCCTGCTGGGATCAAGATGGGTGGTGTGGGGAAGCCTGTTTTTCTACTGTCGGATTTCGGGCTGAGTGATCATTATGTGGGGATCATGAAGGCGGTGATTTTGTCGCGGTGTCCGGGGGTGGTGTTTGTGGATTTGACTCATGAGATTCCGCCGCAGGGGATTGGGCAGGGGTGTTACGTGCTGGATTCGGTGTGGGAGTGGGTTCCGGCGGGGGGGATTGTGTTGGCGGTGGTTGATCCGGGTGTGGGGACTGTGCGGGAGCCGGTGGTGTTTTTTCATCATGGAAAGTATCTGCTGGGGCCGAACAATGGGTTGTTTGGTTTTCTTCCGGGTGA
>CAYUGQ010000014.1:30679-35135 GCA_964444305.1 uncultured Candidatus Sumerlaeota bacterium | reverse complement strand
TAAAGCAGCACCAGAAGCACAAACGAAGCACAACAGCTTCGCCGGCGAAGCACCTATCTTTAGCACCATTGAAAGAAACACGAACCCGAAACAACACCAACTGAGCATCAAACACAAACCAACCGGCCAAGATCACCAACACCAGCAACCCAGCCACCAGCCCACTAACTGGAATGAAACCCGCAATACCGAGTACCTTAACAAACGGGAATTTGGCCGCTGCTGCATTTCTCTCTTTACAGAGCGGAATTTGAGGCCGTTTAATCCGTCTTGAGGTTACAAATGCACCATTGCATTTGCAGTATGCCGAACGGCCACAAAGCCGATGCTGCAAGGAATGGTCGGAGGTTTGATATGAGTGCCGAGGCTCTAGGGAAGATTATTGCTGGCGTTTCTACCGCAACGACAGCCCACACAGAAGCTCAACTCGTAGAACGATGCAAAGCTGGCGACAGCCAAGCCTTTGATGAACTCATCTGTGCCCATCAGGACCGCGTTTTCAATACAGCTTTCCGTCTCATGGGAAACTATGAAGAAGCGCTCGACCTTACCCAGGAAGTCTTCCTGAACTGCTTCCGTAAAATCGAAAATTTTAAAGGCGACTCCGCCCTCTCAACCTGGCTTTACCGCATCACCGTCAACACCGCAAAAAACCGCTGGAAATATCAGCAGAGCCGCGGCCTCAACCGCATGACCAGCATGGACGCTCCCATGGAAGCGGACGACGAAGAACGCGTAAAGCAGTACCCTGACAACCAGCCCACCCCCCGTAAAGTCGCCAGCGACCGCGAAGCCATGGCCTACTTCGAAAAACAACTGGAAAATCTCAACGCCGAACACCGCGAAGTCCTCGTTTTTCGCTACATGGAAGAACTATCCTACGAAGAAATTGCGGACATCCTCGGCCTCAGTCTGGGTACCGTAAAAAGCCGCATCCACCGCGCCCGCAACGAATTGCGCGACATCATGGCCGAGTACCTGTAGCCCTTCAGGCCACCAGAATTCCGCTGCAAATCCCCATCACCCACCCCTTGCCCATAAACTGTTGCCTTAAATTGCCAGATTTTAGCAATCGCAGCCGGATTCTTTTTGTCCAATTGCACGATGTCTCCGCGCAACCATACTGAATACCAGGATCTACTCGAAAAGCACGTCTCCGGCGAACCCATTTCGCCCATGGACCGCATGGTCTTGTTCGACCATCTCGAAGACTGCGACGACTGCCGCCAGATACTCGAAGCAGAATCCCGCATCACCGAGCGCATGAAATCCGTCCCCCGCCTCGTCACCCCTGTAGACCTTCGCGCAAAGATTTTATCTCAAGCCGTCCGCGACCACCGCGAACGCACCACCACCCCATCAGAAGATCCAACCATAGCCGATCTACTGAAAACCCGCGCCGGGACCGACGACACCGTCAAACCCGCACCTTCATCCTCCCCGGCCCCCGCCGAACACAAGTCAGCCCCTCCCATCTTCATCCGCCCTTCCCAGCAAGACGAAATGCCCGTATTTGCCGGAATCCCCACCCCCCGGCCCGGCCGCTTTCGCCACGCCTGGCAAAAAGCATCCCCCGTTCTCGCAACCGCCTTTCTCATTTGCGCCAGCATCATAGCCCTTTATGCCGGCCAGTTCCAGGGAATCCCGGTCGTCGGCGATGCCCAGCAACTGGTCTGGGCCCTCGTAAACGATGCCCTCCGCGAATCAGACAGCCTCATGCCCCAATTCGACAATGACGACCCATCACCCATCATCATAGTCAGCGCCAACTCCAACGATAATTCCAGCCCCCTCACCGCAGCCACCATAGCCGCCAGCGCCCCGCCCCCGCCCGCCGAAGAATCTGTCATCAACCAGTCCTCCAATGACTCCCCCCTGTCCGGCACCGCAACGGTCGTCGATTGGATGCACCGCCTCCGAGCCATCGGAGCCGCCGCCGACTCCACAGTAGCCGCCCTCAGCCTAGCCGCCAGCGCACCAGTGCCCGCCCCCGCCGAAGCCTCCCGCCCCCGGATTGCCGCCCTCGTCCTTCGAGCCACAGACAAAGACGGTGAAACAGGCGGCTTCAGAAATTCCGCCCTCGCCCAGGCCCTGGAAGACGTCGCCCGCACTCAGCCCGGAGGCCGTATCGCGAGCCAGGATCAATTCGCTTTAGACGGAAACCGCTATCGCCTCTATACCCTCGATCTACCCGCTGGCTGCACCGACCGCATGGTCCAGACCCTCACGCCATACCAGGCCCCCGCCGACGTCCTCGTCGTAAACGCACTCGCCACCCAGGGCCACTCCGAAATCCAACCCGTAGGCAACGTCCAGTTTTACTCCAGCAACGAAACCCGCCTCCGATCCGCCCTCCAGGCCATCGTACCCATCGGCACCCCCGGTCCCCGCGAGCAAATCCGCATCGTGGTCGTAGACTGATTTGCCACCCCTCGCCATCAGCCCCTCTCAAAGAACCTCAGCACGATTTCGACTAATCCCCGAAAACCCCTGTAAATTCTAATCATGCTCAACCGCTACACCAAATGGGACGAGCGCCTCACCCGTCAGATGAACATGAAGAGTTTATCCAAACTCTTCACCCACCTGCTCACGCAGTCCAATGGCGACGTCGAAAAAGCCCTTCAGTGGATGGAATACCTCGGGGAAAAGTACGGCTTCTTCAACGAAGACCTCACCATCGACGACTTCAAAGAATACCTCCAGCAACAGGAACTCGTCCGCCACGAAGACCGCGGGCAACGCCTGGAACTGACCGCAAAAGGCGAACAGAAAATCCGATCCGACGCCTTTGAAGAGATATTCTCCTCCCTCAAAAGAGACAATATCGGCGGAGGCCACCGCGTACCCTACGCCGGCTCCGGCGGCGAAATCCTCCCTGAAACACGACAGTTCGAGTTTGGCGACATGGTCACCGACATCGACTACACCCGCTCCATCCAGAACGCCGTCAGAAACCGCGGTCTGGATCAATTCTCCCTCGAACAGGAAGACCTGGAAGTCCACCAGCGCGAACAGGCCACCTCTTGCGCCACCATGCTCCTGGTAGACATCAGCCACAGCATGATTCTATACGGCGAAGACCGAATCACTCCCGCAAAAAAAGTCGCCATGGCCCTCGCAGAATTCATCCAGACCCGCTATCCCAAAGACAGCCTCGACGTAGCCGTTTTCGGCGATGACGCCCAGATCGTGCCCCAAAGAGACCTGCCCTATATTTCTGTCGGGCCGTTCCATACCAACACCAAAGCCGGCCTTGAGCTGGCCCAAAAAACCCTCAGCAGCCGCCGCCATGTTAACAAACAAATTTTTATGATCACCGACGGCAAACCCAGCGCCATTTTTGAAGGCGGCATGCTCTATAAAAACCCCTTCGGTCTGGACCCGAAAATCGTAAATCAGACCATAAACGAAGCCGTCAATTGCCGCCGAAAAGGAATCGAGATCACAACCTTCATGATCACCACCGATCCGACGCTGAAAGACTTCGTGGACAAGCTAACCCGCGCCAACAAAGGCCGCGCTTACTACGCCAGCCTCGATAATCTGGGAAGCTTCATCTTTACAGATTACATGCGTAATCGTAAGAAGAAATTTTAGAACCCTAAATCTGAATCATCACAAAGGGGACGCAAAACCTTGTCAGATCAGCCTCAAGACATACGATGGAAACAACGTTTTGATAACTTTCAAAAGGCGCTGAAACTCCTTAATGAGGCCTGTGAAAGAGGGGTCCATTCGCTTAGCCGTCTCGAACAGGAAGGGGTAACCCAGCGATTCGAATACACTTCCGAACTGGCGTGGAAAACCATTAAAGACTTCCTTCTTTTCAAGGGCGTTAATGTCCGCCCGTTTCCCCGCGATGTCATTAAGCAGGCCTTTGCCACTGAAATCATAACTGACGGGAACCTGTGGATAATCATGCTGGAAGAGCGAAACAAACTGACTCACCGCTATGATGAAGCCATGCTGGACAAATGGCTGGAAGAGCTCGATGGCAAATATCGCCCTGCCCTCAATGCCCTGCAGGCCTACCTTAAAAAGGAAATCTCCACCAAGTGACAAAACCTGTAGGTTTGGAACAATGGGAACTCGCCCTGATTATCCCCGTGTTTCAGAAGCACAGGCTGGAGGAAGTAATACTGTATGGATCCCGGGCAATGGGTACTAATCGGCCGGGCTCAGATGTGGATTTGGCTATAGTTGCAGGGAGGGGCACTCCGGATGAAGAAGCAAAAAATTTCCGGCTGGCCGCCGCGGTGTCCAGCGACCTGGATCAACTGCCGTTACCATACATCTTTGATGTATCAGTCCTTGAACTCATCAAACATGAGGCACTGCTGGACCATATCAGGCGGGTGGGCGTAGCAATCTTTTCCACCCACGAAGACAATCAAAAACTGGTGCCGGGACCGGGAATCGAACCCGGACAGCCGTAAGGCCGAGGGATTTTAAG
>CAYUGQ010000014.1:20123-30579 GCA_964444305.1 uncultured Candidatus Sumerlaeota bacterium | reverse complement strand
TGGTGCCGGGACCGGGAATCGAACCCGGACAGCCGTAAGGCCGAGGGATTTTAAGTCCCTTGCGTCTGCCAATTCCGCCATCCCGGCACTGTGGGGGAGAGGTTTTGCTAAGTTGTTGCGGTTTGGAATACGCTGTGGCGGGCGTGGGATTCATCGTGGCTATGAAGGGCATGAGAAAGTTCAATGGGTTTGCCGCTTTTTCTTTTGAACACGGCATGGTTGTCGGTGTTGGTGTGATTAAACGCGAATCGTGTCTACCGGTCAAAAAACACCAGTTCGAATGTTGGATGTTGAAAAATTTTCGACAATGGGTTTGAGACTTTAGTGTATCAGATGCGGTTTGTTAAAGTAAGCCAGAATTATTAGAATCACGCCAAGGAAAGAGGAACCAACATGGCTGTTAAAGTCGCTATCAACGGTTTCGGTCGTATTGGCCGCTCCGTATTGCGGGCTGCGCAGAAGAACAGTGAGATTGAGGTTGTTGCGGTAAACGACCTCGCGGACGCTACGGCGAACCTGAACCTTTTAAAGTATGACTCGGTCCACGGCCGTTTTGATGGGGAAGTTTCGCTGGAAGGCGATACCATGACGGTTAACGGGAAGAAGATCAAAGTTTTCGCTGAGCGAGACCCGGCTGCTCTGCCGTGGAAAGACCTCGGCGTCGATATCGTTATTGAATCAACGGGTATCTTTACATCGAAGGAAAAAGCCGGCAAGCACCTGGAAGCAGGCGCGAAGAAGGTTATCATTTCTGCCCCCGCAGAAAATCCGGATATTACCGTTGTGCTCGGCGTAAACGACGAGCAGTTGACCAAAGATCATAACATCATTTCCAATGCTTCCTGCACGACAAACTGTCTGGCCCCGGTGATCAAAGTGTTGCATGACAAGTTTACCGTGAAGCGTGGTCTGATGACGACCATTCATAGCTATACAAATGATCAGCGCGTGCTGGATCTGGTTCACAGCGATCCCCGTCGTGCGCGGGCGGCTGCTTTGAATATGATCCCGACCAGCACAGGTGCAGCCAAGGCTATCGGCCTGGTACTGCCGGAGCTGAAAGGGAAGCTGGACGGTTTGTCCGTCCGGGTGCCTACCCCTAACGTCTCACTGGTAGACGTCGTAATTGAGACAGAAAAATCGACCTCTGTGGAAGAAGTTAACAACGCCCTGAAAGAAGCTTCTGAGGGTGCTCAGAAGGGCATCCTGGGTTACTCAGTTGACCCCGTGGCCTCCATGGACTTCAACGGTGACCCCCGCAGCTCCATTGTGGACGGACCGGAGACGAAGGTAATGGACGGTAACATGGTGAAGGTATTCTCGTGGTATGACAACGAGACAGGCTACAGCACCCGTTGCGTGGACCTGGCAGTTCGTCTGGGTAAGAATTATCTGTAATCAGAGAATCTGACCAGGATGCTTTGATATAAATGGAAGCGGGGTCGGTATTATGCCGGTCCCGCTTTTTTTACGCCGTTGAGTAAACAAGATATATTAGATTTCGGGAAGGAATGAAAGTAATGGCTCGTAAACCAATTTTAGCGGGGAACTGGAAACTCCACAATAACCGTGCAGATGCTGCGGCTTTGGCCCGGGCGCTGGTGGAAAAAGTCGGCTCGGTGACGGATGCCGAAGTTGTGGTTTGTCCCGTTTTTACTTCGCTGGATGCCGTGATTGACGCGGTGAAGGGGTCTAATGTTAAAGTGGGAGCCCAGAACTGCCATTTTGAGGAAAAAGGCGCTTTCACCGGCGAAATCTCTCCCGGAATGCTCAAGGAAGTCGGCGTGGAATATGTGATCATCGGCCATTCGGAGCGTAGGCAATATTTTAATGAGACGGACGAGGCTATCAATAAGAAGGCAAAGGCGCTTTTTGCCCAGGGGCTGAAGCCAATCATTTGCGTGGGTGAGCTTCTGGAAGAGCGGGAAAGTGATCAGACGGCAGCGGTGATCACACGGCAGGTGAAGGCTTGCCTGGCCGACCTGAATGCAGATAATATGGCGAACACTGTAATAGCTTATGAGCCTGTGTGGGCTATCGGCACCGGCAAGACTGCTACGAAGGAACAGGCGCAGGAAGTTCATGCTCTGATTCGTGGATTGCTGAAGGAGCAGTTTGGTGAAGAAACGGCCCAGGCCGTGAGAATTCAATACGGTGGCAGTGTGAAGCCGGATAATATCGCTGAGCTGATGAATCAGCCCGACATCGATGGAGCCCTGGTGGGCGGCGCCGCGCTGGATGCTGATTCCTTTGCGGCAATTGTAAAATTTAACGGATAAGTAAAGAAGGTTGCGATGACTGAGAAATTTTCTCCATTTCATGATGAGCGTTCGACGTATGTTCCGCGCTTGCCAAGAGCTTTAGCCGGCCCTGTAAAGGTGCTGGCCCTTAACGGTGTGGATGCAAAGCCTGTGGATCCTGATATCCAGGCGCTGTTTCCGGAAACGACCGGACTGCCGACCGTGCACCTTGTGCCGGATGAAACAGATTCGGCACCAGACAAGGCTTTTACGGTGGGTGTGGTGCTTTCGGGCGGACCTGCCCCGGGCGGCCATAATGCCATTGCCGGTTTGTTTGATGCGGTGAAAAAGCTTCATCCGGACAGCCGGGTGCTGGGCTTTTTGAATGGTCCCATTGGTGTGATCCAAGGGGATTATATTGAGATTACCGCCGAGCTGGTGGATGACTATCGTAATACCGGCGGTTTTGACATGATCGGCAGCGGTCGTGACAAGATTGAATCGGATGAAGATGTGGACCGCTGCATTCGGGCGCTGTCGATCCTGGGCGCAAACGCGCTGGTGGTTATCGGTGGCGACGACTCGAATACGAACGCGGCAGTGCTGGCTGAGAAGTTTAAGGCCCGGGACGTAGGTATCCAGGTGATCGGCCTGCCAAAGACCATTGACGGCGATATGCGTAACGAAATCATTGAGACGTCTTTTGGTTTTGATACGGCTGCGAAGACGTACGCAAACCTGGTGGCCAACGTGGCCCGGGATGCGGTGTCTGCTAAGAAGTATACGCACATCATTAAGCTGATGGGTCGTTCCGCGAGCCATGTGGCGCTGGAAGTGGCGTTGCAGGTTCGTCCGAATCTGACGATTATCAGTGAGGAAGTGGACGAGCGCGGCTGGACTTTGAACCAGGTCGTGGAGCAGATCGTAGACGTGGTTGTGCGCCGTGCTGATGCGGGCAAAAACTATGGTGTGTTTGTAATTCCTGAGGGCCTGCTGGAGTCACTGTCTGACTTTAAGGTGCTGTTGCAGGAGCTGAACCTGCTGCTGCGGGATAACGAAGAAATTCTGAACTCTTACACGAGCGACGAAGATCGTCGTCAGTATATCAACATGAAGCTGCAGAGTGAATCAGCGCGGGTCTATGCGACGCTGCCGGACAGCATTCAGCATGCGTTGTTGAATCCGGACAAGCATGGTAATATACCCGTCAGCCAGATTGAGACGGATTACCTGTTGATGGACCTGGTGAAGCTTCGTCTGAATGAGCTGCGGCTGGAAGGCACGTTCAAGGGAACATTCTCTCCGCTGCACCATTTCTTTGGGTATGAGGGTCGGTGTGTACCGCCGTCTAATTTCGATGCCGAGTATTGTTATGCCCTCGGTTACTCAGCGGCTCACCTGATCGCCAATGGCCTGACGGGCTATACGGTGTTTGGCAATAACATGCTGGCTCCGACGGAGGATTGGCAGATGGGTGGCGTTCCTGTGACGTCGATGCTGAACATGGAGCTGCGCAAGGGTCACATGAAGCCGGTGATTAAAAAGGCGCTGGTGGATTTGGAAGGGAAGCCGTTCGGGGAATTTGCCTCAAAGCGGGATTCCTGGGTGATGGACGATGCTTTCCGCTATGTGGGGCCGATCCAATATTATGGACCGGCAGGACTTGTTGATGCTCGTACGATCACGTTGCAGATGGAGCGAGAGAACGCCGCTGTAGCGCTCTAAAGTGTCATTAATTATGCGCTCCGGCGCGGGAGTTTTTCCCGGCCGGAGCGCTTTTTTTTGTTCTAGCGGTCGTCTTTGGCGGTGGTGCTGAGGACCTCATCCACGGTGGTGACACCTTCGCGGATTTTGGTGAGGCCGGCCGTTCGCAGGGTTTCCATACCTTCGTCAATGGACATGCGTTTCAGTTGGGTGCTGGTGATGCCGGCGACGATCTGATCTCGCATGTCGTCGCTCAGAATCATAATTTCGTAAAGAGCAAGACGGCCTTTATAATGGCGCCCATTGCAGCGTTCGCAGCCTTGTCCGTGATAGACAGTGGTGTTTTCTTCGAGCCCAACCTCGGTGAGGATTTCGGGGGCGAGGTTGAGTTCGGCGCGGCAGCCGTCGCAGATACGGCGCACGAGTCGCTGTGCGACGACCATGTTTAAGGCTGCGGTGACAAGGAAGGGCTCTACGCCCATGTTTGTCAGACGATTTACGGTGCTTGGGGCATCGTTGGTGTGGAGGGTACTGAGCACGAGGTGACCTGTGAGAGCGGCTTTTACGCCGATTTCCGCTGTCTCCAGATCCCGTATCTCACCCACCATGATGATGTCTGGATCCTGACGAAGGAAGGCCTTCAAGGCACTGGCAAAGGTGAGGTCGATTTCGGGCCGGGCCTGAACCTGGTTGATACCTTTGAGCTGATATTCGATAGGGTCCTCAACGGTGTTGATGTTTTTCCGGTTGTCGTTAATGGTGCTGAGGGCGGAGTACAGGGTGGTGGATTTACCGGAACCGGTGGGGCCGGTGACGAGGCACATGCCCCAGGGAGCGCGAATCTGTTCCTCGAACTTGTCCAGGGCTTCACGGCTCATACCGAGGTCGGTGAGGTTGAGCATGAGGTTGCTGCTGTCGAGGAGACGGATAACGATTTTTTCGCCGTGGGCTACGGGGCAGCTTGATACGCGGAAGTCGATGCTTTTGCCAGACGCGGTGACTTTAAACCGGCCATCCTGGGGAAGGCGGCGTTCGGCGATATCGAGTTCGCTCATGATCTTGATACGGGAGATGATGGCGTTCTGAAATTTCTTGGGAGGGCTTTTGCCTTCTTGAAGGACGCCGTCTACGCGGTAGCGCAGGCGGAGGGATTTTTCATAGGGCTCGACGTGGATGTCACTGGCTCGCATTTTAATGGCGTCCTGGATGATCATGTTTACGAGCTGAATGACCGGGGCGTCTGTGGGATCGGGGGCGAGATCGTCCACCATCTCGGTGGGGTCGTCGAGGCCGACATCAAGGTTCAGGGATTCGAGTTCATCGTCGGAGACTTCTTTCAGCATCTCGTCGACGTCGTCGGCCTGCTGGTAATAGCTGCGGATGGCGTCCTGGATTTCGCTTTCGAAGGAAATGACCGGTACGATTTTGCATTGGGTCAGGAGGCGGAGTTCGTCAATGAGGACGATGTTTGAGGGGTCGGCCAGGGCAACTGTGAGGGTGTCGCCGGTTTTGTCTACGGGGATGATCTGGTATTTTCGGACGATATCCGAGGGAATGGAATCCAGGATGCCGGGATCAATTTCGTAGTGAGACAGGGTGATGAAGGGCACTTCGAGTTGCCGCCCCAGGGCAGCAGCCAGATCATATTCGGTGGCATAGCCGCGGTCAATGATGATGCGACCGAGACTGCCGCCCTGTTCAAGCTGCTGCGCGAGAGCGGATTCGAGTTGCTCGTCTGAGATGATGTTGTCTTGAACAAGCATCTCTCCGAGTTTTCTTTCCAAAAGACTGGCCATAGACCGAACGATACCTCGTTTACTGACTACACTCTGAAAGCAGGAATTTTTGTGCCTGTTTTGAATGACAGGTGAGTGCGTATTGAACTAGTGGGTTTTGAAAAGTAAATAAAGATAAAATTTTAGTGGGAAAGGATTTTCCTGACTAGTTAAGTAATCCCCGATGATGATTGATGTAAACTCTATTCTCCACATAACGCGTACGGAACAGCTTGGTGAGTTGTTGCCGCACCTGGAAGCTGCCAGTCGGATCGCCATTGATACGGAGGCGGACAGCCTGCACCATTATTTTGAAAAGGTGTGTCTGTTGCAGATTTCGGTCCCTGGCGTGGATGCGATAATTGATCCGCTGGCGGATATTGATTTGACGTCTTTGCTGGAGGTGCTGGGGCGGAAGACGCTGGTGATCCAGGGGGCGGATTATGATCTGCGGATGCTGAAGCGGGATTATGATTTTCAGGCGAGCGCGATTTTTGATACGATGTTGGCGGCTCAGATTCTTGGGTATGAGCGTTTCAGCTATGCTGCGCTGGTGGAACGGCACTGTGGGGTGGTGTTGAGCAAGCATGGTCAGAAGGCGGATTGGAGCCAGCGGCCTTTGCCTGATAAGCTGGTTACTTATGCGGCGGCGGATACGCATTACCTGGTGAAGGTGGTGGATATACTTGAGGAGGAATTAATTGAAGCGGGGCGGCTGGAATGGCTTCATGAGTCGTGTGAGCGGCTGCTGGAGTATGTGTCTGACGGGATGCGTGCGGCGGATCCGGAGCGGCAGTGGCGGGTGAAGGGTTGGCATCAGCTTAAGCCGGGGCGGGGATGGGCTTATTTGCGGGCGATGTGGCAGTGGCGGGATGCGGAGGCTCAGCGGGTGGATTATCCGCCTTTTAAGATTATGCGAAATGAGTCTCTGGTGGAGATTGCGCAGTGGGCTCAGAATGGTTTTCGTCCGGAAGAGGCGCCAAAGCTACCGCGGAATATCCAGGGGCGGCGTCGGCGGGAGATGGAGCTGGCGCTGCAGACGGCGCGGGATATGTCGCCATCGGATTTTCCGAAGGCGCTGGAGAATACGAAGCGGCGGTTAGCACCGGTTAATGAACAGTTGCTGGGTGCGATTAAGGGTGTGCGGGATCAGTTTGCGCAGGAACTGGGGCTGGATCCGGGGTTTTTGTTGTCTGCGGGGACGATCGGGGCTATTGCTGCGGGTCGGCCGGAAGGTCCGGAGGGGCTGGCGGAGGCGGGATTGTTTCAGTGGCAGATTAAGCTGATGGGGCCGGGGATCCTGGAGGCTGTGCGGACGAGTCCGGTGAATGGCTCGGCGGTGCCGAAAGAGGAAGCGGAAGCGACATCGGGGAAATGATGGGAGCCGCCGGGGGGCAGGTTATAATGATTTTTCGGGGAAGGGGACGGTGGCGTCAGTTTGCCAAAAGTGTTGTTTCTGTTTGATTCCTGCGGATATGGTGTACTCCTCAAGAGTTAATAGAAACCTGAACCGATTTTTGTATGGCCGTATTTGACAAGACAGAGGGTAGTAGCCGATGGGGGCGTGGCTGGAAATGCCTGGCTGTGGCGGGGATTGTTTCTTCTTTCCTGTTGCAGGGTTCTTCGGGGTGGGCACTGGATTTTGTTAAGTCGTCGGTAAATCTGCCGGCGAGTATTGTGGCTTTTGATGTGAGCCACGATCTGGACGGGGATGGGCTAAATGATGCGTTTGCGGTGTATCAGCGGCGGATCATGGTTTTCTTTCAGACGCCGGAGGGGCGGTTTCCGTCGGCGCCGGACATTGAAATTGGGGGAGAAGAGCCGATTCCGGATCGGTATGCCGGGGTTTCGGTGGGGAAGGTTTCTGCGGAGCAGGGGCGGCAGTTGCTTTTGATTGGGCGGCATGGGGTGGATTATGTGAGTTTTGCGAATCTGAAGGCG
This sequence comes from uncultured Candidatus Sumerlaeota bacterium, assembly GCA_964444305.1. GTDB lineage: Bacteria > Sumerlaeota > Sumerlaeia > Sumerlaeales > Sumerlaeaceae > JAKFFN01. The sequence goes on along the minus strand of CAYUGQ010000014.1, from coordinate 22,919 downwards.
GGGGCGGAAGGGCCGATTGAGCCGCGAAATCTGATTCGCGAAGAATTGTCGATGACGTCTAACCCGGAGCTGACTTATTTGCGCTGTGCCGTGGATATGGATGGTGATGGGTCGCCGGAACTGGTGTTGCCTGTGGGGGAATCGCTGGTGGTTTATACGTCGTCTGACGGGGCGCCTTATCAGCGGACTTCGCGGGTTTCACTGGCGATGCAGGCGCGGCAGGTGACGAGTCTGGACCGGGAGCCGACTTTGCTAGGGAGTGCTTTTTTCAGTCAGCCGAACAGTGGGGGGAATGTGCGGCTTTTGCCGGAGGCGGGGATTTGGCATAGCGTGCGGTTTGCTAACCGGCGTTCGGGTGGGCCGTTATTGATAACGGATTTTAATCATGACCGGCGGCTGGATATCCTGAGTGCGGGGCTGGTGCGATACCAGGGGGAGGATGATACGTTTTCGGCGCAGCAGTCGGATGCTTTTCAGAAAATTATGACGGCGACGGTTCCGCATCAGTGGCGTAACATGCTGGTGACGGCTCCGAATATGGCTGATTTCAATGGGGACAAAATCTGGGATACGTATAGTGTGAATGTGACGGCGGCCAAGCTTAGTCCGCGGACAGATGTGTCGGTTTACCTGGGGGACAAGGAGCGGAATATTTCGGGGGAACCTTCGCAGGTTTTGCGAACGCGGGATTTTGCTTATAGTGATGCGATTCCGATCGGGGATATTAATAATGATGGGGCGCTGGATATCGCGCTGTTTCATTTGGATTTTCAGCCGTCGAGTATGCAGTCGCAGTTAAAGGCTTATCTGCGAAACGGGCTTCAGGGGGATTTGAGGTTTTACCTGTGGGACAAGCAGAATAACCGGTTTCCGGATTCTCCGTCGTTTAAGCATCCGGTGCGGGTGAGCTATGAGATTTATGGGGCGCGGCAATTTTTTCGGCAGCAGGTTGCGGTGGATAAGGATTTGACGGGGGATGGCTTTGCGGATTTGGTGATCAAGACGGGGGCGATGGAATTTTCGGTTTTTGAGAATCAGAAGGGGAGTGGGTTCAGTCGTCAGCCGGTGGCGGTTGTTTCGACGGCGCCGACCAGATTTTCGTCTATCCAGACGATGAACATTAATCAGGACAGGGGTGTGGCGGTGATCATCTCGGGGTATCTTGAGGATCAGGAAGACCGGGTGATTTACTCCATTTTTACGAGTGCTCAAGAATAACTGAGGGTGCGTCGGACTTTTTGAGACGCGAACGGCGGCTTTGGTCTGCCGGTAATTTAGACAGGATATAAGACTCAGGCTGGCTATGGCATTGATCGATCAGAATAATGGAAATAACAACGTAAGGCTTCCCATTGACGAGTTTCGGGGGTGTTCGATTTCGCCGGAGCTGGGTTTGTGTAAATTGCAGACAGGGCCGGCTGATGAGGGGCAGGTGCGGCGGTGGTTGGATTTCCTGGTTGAAGTGGCCGGTGGTGCGAAAGGGGAGGGGGGCTCCTCGGAGAAATCGCTGAAGGTGGATGATTTGGCGGGGAGTCGTGTGCAGTGGAAGCGGCTGAGCCGGGGGAATGTTTTTCCGTTTTACCTGGAGAGTGTTTCGGTTTCGGACAGGGTGGTGGAACGAGATGAGCATGGTCTGCCGCTGGTTCGGGTTTTTCCGGGGACGTTTACTGTGGGGGCGGGGGTTTTTGATGAGGGGCATGAGGATTATTTTGAGAAGCGGCGTGATGCCTGGGGGGCGTGGGTGGAGAAGTATGTGAGAGAAGGTGGGTACAGCGGCGGGCTTTCGGTGAACCTGCTGGAGATTCCGGCGGCGGAGTTGCGGTCGGGGGTGCTGGATATTCGTCCGCTGACGTTGCATGCGATTGCGCCGGACGGGCGGGCGGTGGACCGTGGTGATGCGGAGGCGCAGGCGGCTATTTCGAATGCGTTCTGGCAGACGTTTTGGGCCACGGGGGCGACGCGGGCGGAGCGGGGAAATGTTTTTCCTGTGGCCTTTTTGCCGATTGATCGGTCCAGCCGGTATGAGTTTGCTGAGCCTTTTCATGAGCGGTATGTTTCGCTGCGGCGGCGGTTTTTCGGACGATCGGCTATTGTGTGTTATGCGATTGAGGCGCTGACGAAGGCGCGGGCGCTGGTTTTTGATGGGGTTGAATTGCGGTTTAAGGTGGCTGCGGATTTTAATCCGAAGGCGGCGGAGGTTTCCGGGGCGGATGTTTTGCTGGCGGTGGATGAGTTGAACCGGACGGGTTTTATTGATGCTTATACGGGGGAGAATGAGGATCGTTTTTCGGGCTGGGCGGAGCGGGAGCGGACGGGGACAGCGGGGGAGCCGTGGCCGTATGATGATCCGGAGCGCCGGGGAAAAATTAAGGCGGCGGGGCATGGCGAGGCGGACCCTTTAAAGAGGATTCGCGCTGAGGCGGGGGCGGCGGACCGGTGTGCGGTGATCCACCGAGTTGTGCCTTATGCGGGGTGTGCATTTTTGAACCAGGTTATGACGCAGACGGATGTGTTGCGGGAGCGGGGAAAGATTCAGGATTTGGATGGGGAGTTGGTTGGAGGGACGAATTCGACGTTTTTCCTGAACTTTCCGGAGGAGTACAGCGCGCTGCATAGTGCCATGAACGAGCCGGTGGCTCTGTTGGTGGAGAATGGCCGGACGCATCAGATCCGGACGTTTCGGCGGGCGGCATTTGTTTTGACTGAGTCGGGTGAGGCTTTTGTGACGACGCGGGCGGGCAGCAAGCTTACGTCTGAGGTGCTGTTGTTTGAGGGGGAGAGTTCGACGGCGACTTA
>CAYUGQ010000014.1:0-20023 GCA_964444305.1 uncultured Candidatus Sumerlaeota bacterium | reverse complement strand
GAGGCGCGGGGGGTGCCGCCGACGCGGTTTCCTTATGACTGGAATGTGACGCGGGCGCCGCGATCGGCTATTGGTGTGCGGGAAGATGGGAGTGTGGTGATTGCGGTGGTGGATGGACGTGCTGATGTTTCGCATAGTGTGGGGGCGACGCTGGCGGAATTGGCGGAGATTATGAAGGGGCTGGGGTGTCGCCAGGCGATGAACATGGACGGGGGCGGCAGCAGTGTGATGTTTATTAATTCGGATGAGGCGCGGGACGCGAAATTGCGGGAGAGCCTGCGGGATGGAATTGTGAATCTGCCGAGTGACCTGGGGGGGAACGAGCGCCTCCTGCCGGTGCCGCTGGTGGTGGTGAAGCGAGGGTAGTGGCTTGCGGTGGCGGAATGAATGGGGGCTGGTTTTGTAGCTTTTGGCAGTGTGGTATTAATTTAATTTCAGGAGAACTGTCGTGGCTGGTTTGAATGTCGCTATTTTGGGCGCAACGGGTGCTGTAGGGCAAGAGATTCTTAGAACCCTTGAAACTCGGAAGTTCCCGGCCACTACAGTGAAGTTGCTTTCGAGCCCTCGCAGTGCGGGGAAGAAGTTGCTTTACCGGGGTCAGCTTGTTACGGTGGAGGCGGTTACGCCGGAGAGCTTTAACGGGGTTGACCTGGTGTTGTCTTCAGCGGGCGGATCGGTGAGCAAGGAATTTGCTCCGATTGCTGTTGCCGCAGGGGCTGTGGTGGTGGATAATACGAGTGCATATCGCATGGATTCGTCTGTGCCGCTGGTGGTGCCGGAGGTTAACGCGGATGCGCTGGATAACCATAACGGGATCATTGCGAACCCGAATTGCTCGACGGCGCAGATGATTGTGGCGCTGGCCCCGATTCATCGCAAGGCGGGAATCAAGAGGCTTGTGATTTCGACGTATCAGTCGGTGAGTGGTACGGGGCAAAAGGCTATTGATGAGTGCCTGGAGCAGTCGCGGGCAATTCTGGATGGTAAGAGCTTTGAGCCGAAGGTTTATCCGCACCAGATTGCTTTTAACGTGTTGCCGCATATCGACTCTTTTGAGGAAAATGGCTACACGCGCGAAGAGTTAAAGATGGTAAATGAGACCAGGAAGATTCTTGGGGATGAGAGCATTGCCATTACGGCTACGACGGTGCGCGTGCCGGTGTTGCGCGGGCATAGCGAGTCGATCAATGTGGAGATGGTGAATCCGATTTCTCCGGATGAAATCCGTGGGCTGCTGCGGGAGGCTGAGGGCGTGGTTGTGGTGGATGATCCTGCCAATGCTCATTACCCGACGCCGGTTTATGCGGAGGGTCGCGATGATACCTTCGTGGGCCGGATCCGGAAGGATATCTCTAACCCGAATGCGATTGAGATGTGGGTAGTGAGTGATAACCTGCGCAAGGGCGCAGCGCTGAACGCGGTGCAGATCGCGGAGGAACTGTTGCGGCGCGGGCTGGTTAAGGCGGCTGCGGCGGTTTAGGTTTTTAGGTTCAATTTATCAGGGTGGGGTAACGCTGGTTACCCCACCTTTTTTTGTGCTGTCCTGCGTAAGTTAAATCCATGTGACTATTACGATGACTGCACCGGCTAGATTGGTGACGCCCAGAAAAGTGGGCTTGTCTTTTTCCAGCATCATGGTGTTTTGCGCCAGGGGAGTGCTGCTGTTTTTGGATTGTTGCAATGTTGCTTCGATGACTAGGTAGCCGCCTTGTTCCTGTTGAAATTGAACTGAAAAGGAAAACTCGTTTCCGAGGGTCAGGCTGGCTGATCCTCCTTCGCCGGGGATGGATAGAAGATCAATGATACCGCGACCGGAAACTACAGCTCCGTCGAAGCCCAGGATATTTAGGTCATCGGGAGTCATTCCGAACTGTTCCGGAACATCGGCCTGATAGGTGACGGAGGTTCCGGTTTCATCGACGACTGAGGCGGCTTCACCGACTTGTCCGCCCTGCAGCAGGACAATCTGCAGTCGGCGGCGTTCGGGTAATTTTCCTTCATCGATAGCGGGCAGGCTGCGTTGTTCCATGTCGGCTTCGATGGCGTTTAACCATTCGGCGATCTGGTCGTGGGTTTCGGCTGTTGCAGTGACCATGAAAACGTCACCTTCGGAAGTGGTGCGAATAGTGTCGTTTAGATTTTCGCAAATAACGGTATTGGTTGCGTCGATTTCTTGTTGGGCTTTGGCCTCTCCGATTTTTCTTTGTGGATATTTTAAAATGGACCAGTACTTTCCGGACGCCTTCAACGTCTGGGTTGTGACGTCTGTAGAAGATGGTTTGCCGATAAAGTAACATCCGAGCAATCGATTGATACCGGAGCTGGCCAGTGCCGTTCCTAGATGTTTTATCGTGTAGAGGCGGGTGTCCATCTTGAAGTCTGTCTGGAGCGTTTGTGCGAACTGGTTGAACTCCAGGTTCGCGTGATACTTGCTGGAAAGGGCGATATAGAGTTCGTCGTGACTTTTGGCGACGGGGGCAAAGTCTTCGCCGAGGATTAGTTCGATCCAGTGAAGAACGGCCTGCGGGTTTCCCGATTGCGAGTGCATCGGTTTGTGGACGGAAGTGTCTGCCAGCTTTTGGGTCGCCTCATCTGCCCAGGAAATTTTGAATCCGTAAGTTTGGGCGAGAGAGTTTATAAGCTCTGATTTGTAGGCAAGGTCTCCGGCATGATTAGTGATTAGTTTGCTCAGAGTAGCTGGTTGGTCGGTGGCGAACAGGGTGTGTGGATAGTAGCTGTTTTTTATCCAAACTTGTACGGCGCTGGTCAGTTGGTCCAGGGTTTCGATCCCGATTTGCATAGTGCCAACAGGACGGTTGTCTCCCGCAGCGGTGCCAATGCGAATTGGCTCATTTGATTCGTGAGTATGAGCATAGACGACTCCGTCACGCATTGAGATTGCGCAGTCATTTACTATTGCACCGAACTCCTCTGTTGCAGGGAAAGTAATGACATTGGGGGTCTTATCATAGGTGCCTGTTGAGAGGGGGGCTAATACGTTACTGGCTACGAAGTAGGTAGGACGCAAGATATTTTCGTGGATGGCCACGTCTGTGCCCGGGCCGTAATGAAATTCTATCACATGATATCTTTTGCGTAGAATGACAGTGCCACCGACATTGATACTTTCGGGCAGGTTTAACAGGGTCACAGGTTCTGTGGTGTTGAGCCATTGATAGGACAGAGTCCTCGACGTGCTTTGGTTCGTTTCTCCAAGGTCCCATTTTAGACTGATATACTCGTTGGCGTACTCCTGTTCTGGTCCGGAGAATGTCAGTTTTCGAACTTCGGAATCGGGAGTGCGGTAAAAATCCCAGAATCGGTGCCAGCCCTGGGCGCGTTCTCGTTCCTCTTGGATGGAATGAGGTTGTTCCTTATTCTTTCCCGAATCAGTTGGGGTAGTGTTGGACGAAAGGGGGGACTGTATGGCGGGGTTTTGTTGCTGCTGTGTGGCTTGGGCGTGGAGGGGGAAGTTTAACAGGGCCAGTATTCCGATGGTGGTGGCGGTGATCAGGTGCTTTTTCATTGGTGTGTCTCCTCGTTTTCAAATTTTCCTGCATTGGCGATTTCGAGTCCCGGGTTTATGACCCAGGTTGCGCGGCTGCCGGACTGACAGAGAACTGTGTCGACCCGAAAATGACCGTCTCGACCGCGGTAGAGCTGGGGCGATTTGCAGTCATCTGCGGGGGACGGGCCGGTTTGATTTTTTGTCGAACTGGCTATCGTGCGAGAGAGGTCAGGAGTATTGTCGGATGGTGATGCGGAACGGTTATTTTCCGGTTCCGTGGGTGGTGATGGGGGGAGGGGTGTGGGTGAAGCTGGAATGGCGGAAGCGTTGGGCTTATGGTTAATATGGGCGGTTTCAGCTTGTTGGTGGTCTTGGCTGTCGGTAGGCTTGGACTGGCCGGTGAAGTAGCCGGCTGAGAAAAGAACGATAGCTATGGCGATGTTTTGCGCATAAGTGAAAAGTGGGCGTCGAGATTTGCGGGAGGGACGGGTTTGGGGCGGCAGGGGCGATTTGGTGGAATTCGCGTGCTGGCCGGGAAGGGGGGCGGACAGGTGGTGCAGGCGGTCTTCCCCAGGGGCGGGGCTGGCAAGCCATTGTTTCAGCAGGTCGCGTTCTGTGCTGGTCGGGTCTTGAGGGGGATTACTTTTGCTTTTTTTCATCCTGATCTCCTTTTGTTTCGGTGGATGATTGATTTTCGTGGGGTGGCGGTTCGCTGGAGGGGTTTACGAAATGCCGGAGGCGGTTGATGGCCCTGGATTGCTGGCTTCGGACTTGATTGGCGGGGAGGTCCAGTTCCAGGGCGATTTCTGCGGGGGTCATGTCGCTTTCCAGGGCCATGAGCAGGATTGCGCGTTGTTGGGGTGAGAGCAGGCTCATGGCCTGGTGGACCTGTTTTAGCTGACGCTGGAAATCTAGGGCTTCGCCGGGGTGGGTTTCATGGGCTGAGTTGTGGTCGGCGGCATGGGTTAGATGTTCGGGCTCTATGGATATTGGATATTTTCCCCGGCGGCGGCAAATGTTGGTGGCTTCCCGTATGACAATGGTTGCCAGCCATGAGCGGAGGGAGCCGGTTCCTTTGTAGGTGGGTAGTTGTGTCGACATTTTTACCAGCATCTCTTGAACTGCGTCGAGGGCGTCATCGTCGTTGAAGGTGACGCGCCAGGCGAGGCGGTACCCGTACAGGCGGTACTTTTCGACGAGGTAGGTCCATGCGGTTTCGTCACCGCTGATAGCGAGGCGCACCATTTGTTCGTCATTGCTGTCATCCCAAGCTGCCATTCTTTATCCTGGCTATTCTATTGTTGAGGTTGTGATTGCGTGGACAACTTGTAACAATAGACGCTGGTGGTCTTTAAAGCGCGCACGGGCTGGCTGATAAAATTTGGAAATAGAAGCTGAAGCGTGCGGGGATCTGGTCCGTGGTGCGGTGACGGGGATTATCTTACGGAGCGGATGGCTTCTTCTTCGGCTATTTGCTGGAGGAGGGTGTTGGCTTTGTCTACGACTTCGGGGTTTTCGTCGCGGCGGAGTTTTCTGAGGATGCCGAGGGGGTCGGCGCGGTTGGCTTCGAAGTACCAGTTCATGGCTTCCATGCGGACGTCGAGGTCTTCGTTGGGGTCGTTGGCGATTTTTTCGAATTCGCTGTTCCAGGCGCGGCCGGCTTTGTGGAGTTGTTCGCGGGCGGAGGCGGTGCCGAGTTCGTTATTGAAGTCGAAGTAGTTGGCGGCGAGCTTTAGGATGTCGCGGGCGGAGCGGGCGGAAAGGATGGTGAGTTTGGGGTTGTCTTTCCGGCGTTTGTCTATGGCGGCGGGGTTCGGCTGGAAGGTGGCACGGTTTTGGGCCCACCACTGGGCGTAATTGGCGGGGAGGGTGCGGCGGAGGCGGATGGGGGTGGCGTCTGTGTAGCCGAAATCCTGGCCGGTGATGAAATAGAATGCGCGGGCGGCGGCGGCGCTTTCACGGCGGTTTTGGAGGTTGATGAGGTTGACGAGGTGGTCGATGCCGCTGGAGTCGCTGAGGAGGGCGAGGGATATGGCGTATTGGATTTGGGCGCCGGGGGCGGTTTCCTGCTGGAGGATGTTGCGGATGAGTTCGCGGGCTTGGGGATCGCCGATGACGCCGAGGGCGGTGATGGCGTTGTATTGGATGAGGCGGTAGGCGCGGAGGCGGAAGTCGTCGCGGGATTGGAGGGAGGATTTGCTGACGTCGTATTCGACGACATTGAATGCGCCTATGTTGCGGTCGAAGCTGGCGATTTGCATGAGGAGGGGGACGGCGCTTTTTGATTTCATGGTGGCGAGGCGGGCCATGGCGTCGATGACGAGCTGGCTTTTTTCAGGGGGGCGCTCGGGGAGATTTTGGGTGTTTGAGAGGCCGTTTTTGAGGAATGCCTGGAGTTCGTTTTCGGAGAGGCCGATGCCGTGAGCCTGGAGGTCTTCTGCGGCGCGGTCGGGCAGGGTTCGTACGGCTTTCATGTTTTTGGGCAGGTCGATGGGTCCGCCGGAGGGGGTGGGGGCTTCGTTCTGGGCGATGGTGATGGAGGGGGTGAGAAGGAGGGTTCCGGCGGTGATTATGGTGGTGATTGTTTTCCGAAAGTGAACCATGGTTTTGATGTTTACTCCAGGAAGAAGAATGCTTGTACGGCGGCTTCCACTTGTTTGTGGAGCAGCAACACTATGAGGGCTGCTATGGCAATGTAGGGGCCATAGGGAAAATGATGCAACTGGCGGGATGTTTTCTTTGGAAAGCGAAGGGTGATGGGGTCTGTGGGGGGGGGTGGGGTGGTGTGGTCCGGGGTGGGGGTGGTGTTGGATTGGGGTGTTTTTACGGTTAGCCATTGTGATTTTACGACTGGCTGGGGTGGGAGCTGGAGGGTTTCGTATTCGTCTTTGCCGACTAGTTTGTGGGCGAGGAGGAGGGAGAGGCCCATGAGGGCGCCGACGAAGGCGGAGAGGAAGAGTATCCAGATGCAGCTTGTGATGCCCATCCAGGCGCCGAGGAATGCGAAGAGTTTTACGTCGCCCATGCCCATGGCTTCTTTGCGAAAGAGTAGTTTGCCGAAGGCGCCGAGGAGCCAGAGCATGGCGTAGCCGAAGGCGGCGCTGGCGATGCTGTAGAGGAGGGGTAGCCAGGGGGGGAGGGCGGTGGGGAGGGGCTGGGCGTTCCAGTTGAAGCTGAGCTGGTTCCAGATGGCGCGGGCCATTCGATATTCCTGGGCGATGAAGGAGTGGTTGCCGAGGATGCCGGTGGCCATGATGGCGAAGGCGAGGCCGCCGAGGGTTACGCGGTCTGGGATGATGAAGTGGTCTATGTCTGTGAAGGTGCCGATGATGAGAAGGCTGACGACGATGAGGTGGAAGGGGGTTTGCCATTGGAGGCCGAAGGAGAGGAAGGTGGCGAGGAAGAGGAGGGCGGTGAGGAGCTCGATGGCGAAGTAGCGCATGGAAAAATGGGTGCCGCAAAAGCGGCAGTTGCCGCGGAGCATTACGTAGCTGAGGAGGGGGATATTATCATACCAACGGACGGGGGAGCCGCAGGTGTAGCAGTGGGAGCCGGGATGGACTACGCTTTTGCCGGCGGGGATCCGGTATATGCAGACGTTAAAGAAGCTGCCCCAGAGGAGTCCCCATAGAAAAACGAGGGCTGCGGTGGGCCAGTAGAGTTCTGCGATTATGTCTGGATCATACATAAGCTGCACTAAGGATGGGTGGGGGGGCGGCGTAAAGGAAATTTTACTGGGGGGTGAGGAGGATGAGGGGCGAATATATGGTGGAAGGAAAAAATAGGCCTTGAGGACCTTCGAGATTAGATAGAGCGGGGATAGCCACCTGTAGATGCTGCAGATTTTTACACTGGGGATGGCCTTGGGCTTGTATGCCGCAGCAATGCCGGGACCTATTAACCTGGAAGTTATCAGGCGCTCGATTTCGCGGGGGCCGCGGATTGGGCTGTGTTTTGGCCTGGGGGCGTCGGTTGCGGATGTGACGTTTGCGCTTTTGAGCAGCCTGGGGGCGCTGGCGCTGATTAATTCGATGCCTATCTGGGGGAAGGCGATTATGTGGATCGCTGGGGCGGCGATTTTGTTTTGGCTGGGTTTGCGGGGTTTGCGGGCGAAGATTCCGACGGTGGCTAAGGCGCCGACGGGGGTTACGAACGTATCGATGTTTTCGATAACGGTGGAAAGGACGACGCCGGGGCAGTTGGTGCGGCAGTTTTTTGTGGGGCTGACGCTGACGTTGAGCAGTCCGCCGACGATTATGTTTTGGGTGTTTAGCAATTTGATGATCGCGGGGACTCATTTGACGGGTACGGATGAGGAAAATCAGAATTTGCCTTTTTTGTTGGCGGCGGGTGTTGGTGTGGCTTGTGTGATGTGGGTTTCGGCGGCGGTGTATGTGAGCAGCCGGTTTCATCGGAATTTGCGGCCGCAGACTTATTTATGGATTGAGCGGACTACGGGGGCGGCTTTATGCTGTTTTGCGACGTATGCTGTGTATGAAGCCTTGAAAATCATGATTAGTAAAGGTGTTGTCCCGTAGTATAAACAGGTTGGGTTGTTTGGGAAAGATGAATTCCTTTTAGGAAAATGCTTGCACCGGCAGCTCAACAGTCCAAATAGGTTCCACACGGCCGACGTGGCCATTTTTTAGCAGTTGTAGAAAATCAGGAGATTCTCATGCCGTTAACCAGTACGTCCCTTACCGAATTGATACTCGATGCGAAGAAGAAAGCAATCGAGGAGATCGGGCAAGTGGATGCGCCACCACCTCCGGCGGAAGTGGAGTGGCCTGTAACATGTGAAGTTAAGCCCGGACTGGAGGGTGCTGTTGCGTCGGGTACGACCATCGGCTTTGTAGACGGCGTGCGCGGTGCGCTGGTTTATCGTGGTTATGACATTTTTGATTTGTGTGCACATTCCACGTTTGAAGAGGTCAGCTATCTGCTGATTTATGGTGAGCTGCCGACGAAGACGCAGTTGGATGAGTTTATTGGCAAGCTGCAAAGCCGGATGCAGGTGCTTTCGGCGACGAAGGATATGTTGAAGGCGCTGCCGGTTAACAAGCTTCATCCGATGACGCTGCTTGAGGCGGCGATGATTGGCGCTCATGCCCATGCGGCGGAGCAGGGTATGGATGAGGATAACCTGGAAGATGCGGCGTTTACTGTTATTGCCCAGATGATGGTGGCGACGGGTATGGTTGCGCGGATGCGGGCGGGGCAGGAGATTGTTGAGCCGGATCCGTCGTTTAGCTTTGCGGAGAATCTGCTTTATACGATGACAGGGGAGAAGCCGGATGAGGTTTCGGCGCGCCTGATGGATATTGCGCTGATTCTGCATGCGGATCATGGCATGAATGCGTCGACGTTTACGGCTATGGTTGTGAGTTCGACGTTGTCTGATTTGTTCTTTGCGATGAGTGGGGGACTGGGCAGCCTGAAGGGTCCGCTGCATGGCGGGGCTAATGAGGCGGTTCTGTATGACCTTGAGGAGATTGGGTCGGTGGATAATGTGGATGCCTGGTTTGAGAAGGCGCGGGAAGAGAAGCGCAAGGTTATGGGCATGGGCCACCGGGTTTATAAGGCTTATGATCCGCGTGCGCGGGTTTTGAAGCCGCTGGCGGAGGCTTTTGGCCGTGAACATTCGAAGGTGAGTGATTTGCTGGAGACGGCTCTGAAGCTGGAAGAAGTGGCGCTGGAGGCTATGGGGCGGGAGAAGGGGATTTTTCCGAACGTCGATTTCTATAGCGGCTTGGTATATAAGGCGATGGGAATTGAGACGGCGATGTTTACTCCGCTGTTTGCGGTATCTCGCGTGAGTGGCTGGGTGGCGCGTTGCCTGGAGTATCGCGAGAACAACCGTATTTTCCGCCCGCGGGGTATTTATACGGGTAAGGTGGAACTGGAGTATGTTCCGCTGGAGAAGCGTTAACCGAAGCTGATCTTGACGTAGAAAATTATAGGCGGCTGTAATGGCCGCCTTTTCTATGCTTCGGCTTCGGAGTCGGTTTCGGTGCGAAGCTCGACGGGGGCGTGGCGGCAGATGCCGCGGACGGAGGCCTGGATGAAATCTGTGAGGGTTTTGAGGGGGGCGGAGGTTTCGGCTTCGCGGCGGAGTTGTTCCATGGCCTGGGGGACGTTTAGTCCGGAACGATAGAGGGTGCGATAGGCCTGTTTGACCTGATTGCGTTCGGCGAGGTTGTACCCGGCGCGGCGGAGTCCGACGGAATTGATGCCGCGGACGGTGGAGTTTCCTTCGACGAGCATGAAGGGTGGGACGTCTTTGCTGACGCGGGCGAGGCCGCCGATCATGGCGAGGGCACCGATGCGGACGAACTGGTGGACGGCGACGTTTCCGCTGATGTTTGCACCGTCGTCTACGGAGGTGTGGCCGGCGAGGAGGGAGCCGTTGGCGAGGACTATGCTGTTGCCAACGCGGCAGTCGTGGGCGACGTGGCTGAACCCCATGAAAAAGTTGTCGTTGCCGATAATTGTGTTTTCGCCGGGATGATAGGCGCGGTGGATGGAGGCGTATTCGCGGAATACGTTTCCGTCGCCGATGACGAGGCCGCTGTCTTCGTTTTTATAGCTTTTGTGTTGGGGGAGATGGCCTATGACGCAACCCATGTGGATTTCGTTTTTCTGGCCGATGATGGTTTTGCCGGAAATATGGACGTTGTTCATGATGCGGGTGTTGGCGCCGATGACGACGGGGCCTTCAATGATTGTGTAGGGGCCTACGGTGACGGTGGGGTGGAGCTGTGCTTCTGGTGAAATGATTGCGGTGGGATGGATAGGAGTCAATTGAGGGTCTCACTCAGAGGTTGTTGAGCCTGTGGGGCTTTAACTGCAGTAGCGCATTTGCGGAAAATTGTGCGACAAAAAGAAAAGCCGCCTGAAAATCAGGCGGCTGTTGGGTTTAATCTGATGTGGGTTTAATTTCTGGCGCGGGGGGCGTTGTCTATGTCGTCTTCGGTGCCCTCGCGTTTGTCGCCGCCTTTGGAGATGAGGTCGTAGTCGGAGTTGAGCTCACCGGGGGAGCGATAAATAAAGTCTTCGCCCCAGGCGTCTCTAGGCCATTCGCGGAGATAGGGTCCTTCCCATTCATCGTCGTTGAGGTCGGCGGGTTTCTCGAGTAGAGCTTCTAGGCCTTCCTCGGTGGTGGGGAAGCGGCCGGCGTGCATCTCGAAAGTGCCGAGCACTGAGGCCAGGGAACGGATGGATGCATTAGTGGCGCTGATGCGGGCTCCCTGAGTTCTACCGGTGAGGCGCGGGCCGATGACTGCGGCGAGGATGCCGATGATGACAACCACGAGCATAATTTCGATGAGTGTGAAGCCCCTGCGCCCCGTACGAGCTTTCATCACAGGATGATACATATTTCCCAATCCTCTCGTTTCTTGGTAACGCCTGATTAATCAGCGTTTTACATGTGGGAAGCAACCTTTAGGCCAAACGCGCGACTGGCCGGTTTTCAGTTTCCGGAGGTCATAGAGCCTTTAACTTTCCGGCTGAGATAACCCACAACATTGCGTAAAGTTTCATCATTGTTAATCGCTTCTTCGATCTTGCGGACAGCGTGGAGTACGGATGTGTGGTCGCGGCCTCCGAACTTTTGGGCGATTTCCGGATAGGAAAGCGTCGTCTGCTTGCGGGAGATATACTGGGCGATATGACGCGGAGTGCTGAATTTCTTGAGTCTGCTGCTGCCGAGAAGGTCGGATCGTTTGATTTCAAAGTAGGAGCAGACGACTTCGATGATGTCTTCGATATCGATGGGGCGGTTGGAGTCCATGTCCAGCAGGTGGCCGAGGATGTCTTTGGCGAGTTGGAGGCTGATGGGCTGGGTTTGCAGGACGGAATAGGCTCGCAGGCGTACGAGGATGCCTTCTAGTTCGCGGATGTTTGACTGGACGCGTTCGGCGATGTACATGAGGACGTCATTGGGAAGCTCGACGTTTTCCTCGAGGGCCTTCTTTTTGAGAATGGCAATTCGGGTTTCGAGGTCTGGCGGCATGACGTCTACGACGAGGCCCCAGGAGAAGCGATTGCGCAGGCGGTCTTCGAGGGTGGTGAGTTCCTTTGGAGGACGATCGCTGGAGATTACGATTTTCTTACCGGCGTCGTACAGAGCGTTAAAGGTGTGGAAGAATTCGGTTTGAGTGCGTTCTTTGCCGCTGAAAAACTGAACGTCGTCGATCATGAGGAGGTCTACGTTGCGGTAGTTTTCGCGGAACTCGACTTGTTTGCCTTGGCCGATGGCTTCGATGAAGGAGTTCATGAATTGTTCGCTGCTGACGTAGAGGACGCGGGCACCGGCTTTTGATGTTGATAGCTGGTGACCGATGGCGTGCATGAGGTGAGTTTTTCCGAGTCCGACTCCGCCGTAAAGGAACAGGGGATTGAAGGATTTGGAGAGGGGGTCTGCGACCTGTCGGCAGGCGGCGTGGGCGAAACGGTTGCTTTCGCCAACAACGAAGCGGTCGAAGACATATTTTGGATTGAGGAAACTGGACTTAGGTGGAGCGAATGAAGGTGTTTCCTCATGGGTGCGTGGTGGGACGGCAAGGCCTTCGCCGAGTTCCCCGGCGAGTTCAGTTTCGGCGCGTGGTTCCACGAGGAAGGTGAGGCTGTAGTCCTGCTCGGTGACTTCTCTGAGGGCTGAGAGGATCTTGTCGCGATAGTTGGAAGCAAGCCAGTTTTTATAGAAGGCACTGGGGACGCTGAGGGTGATCGTGGAGTCAGTAATATCATGCAATTGCGCGGGACGAAGCCAGGTTGAAAAAGCCTCATCATCCATGCTCTGTTCAAGACGGTGGAGCGTCTTCTCCCAAACTTGATGGTCGACGGGTAGGGGCACTTGCACGAGAAATCCTTAACTTAAATATACTAAATAATTGATCGAAAGGTGAACGGGTCTGACCTCAGTCAGAGAATATGCATACCGCCTGCAGGCTGGTCTGATTGCAAGCCTAATTTTCAGAAATTTTTGGCGGCGGGATTAAAGTTGACAATAAAGCGCAATACTGTATCTCCAACTATTTCAAGGCTTTGTGGAGAGCACTTGTCTGGGGTGTCGGCCACAGTGTGCCAAGGGGCATAGTCCATGTCAATGACGTTGATATAGTCTCTTCCTGCGGATAAAAATGGCATATGGTCGTCATAAACCATTGGGCCGCGTTCTCTTAGCCAGACGTCGGGATGGTGTTTTGCGCCGATATCCCAGAGGGCGGATGTGAGTTTGGGTGCTTTGGAAAGGGAGAAGCCTTCCATGGGAAGCTGGAGATTGATATCGCCGATCATGTCGAGGTTTATACCCCATTGAAAATCTTTGACTTGGAGGGGGAGGTTTGAAGCAAAGTGTCGCGATCCGAGGCAAAAGCCGCTGCTGCTGCCCTGGGCTCCGTGGTCTTCGAGGTCCCAGAATGCGAGGCAGACACCGTAGTCGACGTTGGTTTGTGGGATGAGGCGGCCAAGTTCGAGGAGGACAGCGACGCCGCTGGCGCCGTCGTTTGCGCCGGGAACTGGATCTCGTCGGCGGGCTGGGTCGGGGTCCATGTCAGCGAAGGGTCGCGTGTCGTAATGGGCTGATATTATGCAGGTTGCGGTGGTTTGCTTCGGGTAAATTGCGAAGATATTCTGGCCTGGAACGGTCTGCTGGAGTTGGGGGGAGAAGGCTTCGAAGTTCTGGGTGTGGATTTCCCATCCTGCTTCTATGAGGGTTTTCAGGATGAGCTGGCGGGTGACTTGGATTCCGGGGGAGTTTGGAAGGCGTGGTCCACCTTCCACTTGTCGGATTAGGTCGTTCATGGCGCGTTCGCCGCTGAATTTGGGTAGGGCCGTGGCGGATGCTGTGGAGGGTGTGTTCTGGGTTAATGGGGTGGTGGTTTCAGCGTGAGCCGTGAAATCACTGTTGGTGAGTAGGGAAATCGCAATTGCGAGGGAGAGGAAGTGCCTGATCATGGGGTCATTGGACAATTTGAGGCGCGGAGTGATTCATATCGTATTAGGCGATGGGGACGTTTTGGCGGGGGAAAAAAAGCTTTGCAGGTTGGATTTGGGGTTCCCCATCATTGGTGTTATTATGATAAGATTTCGTCTACGACATGTGATGGCCTGTGCGGTTTTAGCTTCGGTGAGCGCTGGCCTGGCTGCAGATACGACTGCACCTCTTGAGCTTGAAAAGCGGGAATTTACAGATCGGGAGTATGGCTGGCTGCCGGCTCCGGGTGCGGAGGTTAGTGTTAATCCGCCGCCGATTTCGTGGATGCAGGATTCCCGGGGGACTTCCTGGGCGCTGGAGATTGCGCGGGATCGGTCTTTTAATGACCCGGAGGTGCGGGTGGATGACTGGCCGTGGCTTCTTTATACTCATACGGAGCCGCTGGGTGAGGGTGAGTACTTCTGGCGTTACCGGTTTTCGGATAAAGATGGGCAATTGTCGCAGTGGAGTGAGCCGTTAAATTTTGTGGTGCCGGAAGGTACGCCGGAGTTTCCGCGTCCGTCGGCTGAGGAGTTGCGCCGGAGAATTCCGTCTGAGCATCCGCGGATGTATACGACGCCGGATAAAGTAAAGGCTCTCAGGGAGGAGGCGAAGGAGGGGTCTGAGGCGCTGGATAATCTTTTGAAGACGGCGAAGTCTTATCTTAAGACGAAGCCGATGCCGGAGCCTAAACCCTGGACTGGGGGTAAGTGGAACGTGGAGGAATGGCGGGCTTATATGGGTCAGGCTGGCAAGGCTGCGACCCGGATGAGTACGATGGCGTTTGCGTGGATGCTGACGGGGGAGGACGAGTATGGCGAGGGGGCGAAGGCGTTCCTGCTGGAGTTTTCAGGGTGGGATCCGCTTGGGCCGTCGGGGATGAAGATTAATGATGAGGTGGGAATGCCGGTTCTATTTTCTATGAGTCGGTCCTATGACTGGATTTATGATTACCTGTCTGAGGAAGAGCGTCGGATTGTGAGGGAGGCGCTGCGGGATCGGGCTAATGCGGCTTTTGATCATATGCGGGTGCGCCCTTATGAGCAGATGCCTTTTAACAGTCATTTCGGTCGGATGTGGCATTGGCTGGGTGAGGCCGGGGTTTCTTTATATGGTGAGGTGCCGGAGGCGGAGGTGTGGCTGGATCATGCTATGATGGTATTTTATAGCTGGTATCCGTTCTGGGGCGACGCGGACGGGGGATGGGCTGAGGGGATCTGGTATTGGTCTTCGTATAACAGCCGGGTTACGACGTGGCTGTTGCTGATGGATGAGACGATGGGGCTGGATGGGTCGAAGAAGCCGTTCTATTCTAATGTGGCAGATTTTCCGTTGTTTGTGGCTCCGCCGGGTAACCCGGTGGGGGGCTTTGGTGATTTTGCGGAGCGTACGAACGCGGGAAGTGCCGTGGCGAAGACGGCGCTGCTTTTTGCTCAGCTTCGGGGTAACCCTACCTGGCAATGGTATGCGGAGAGCCAGGGTGCGAAATGGGGAAATGATCCGCTGGATTATTTGCGTCGACGCAAGGTGTCGCCGGAGGCGAAGGTTCCGACGGATCTGCCTTTGGTTAAGGTGTTTCAGAAGTCTGGTATTGCGGCGTTTAATACGGATTTGACGGATGCGGAAAACAACGTGCACCTGGCTTTGCGGTGCAGTGAGTTTGGGAATATCAGTCACAGCCATAGTGATCAGAATGCGATTGTGCTGGCGGCCTTTGGTGAGCCTTTGCTGGTTAATACGGGTTTGCGGGATTTTTACAATAGTCCGTTCGTGAAGAGCTATTACTGGCATACGCGGAGTCATAACGCGGTGCTGATTGACGGTAAGGGTCAGCCGAGAAACAAGTCGGCGGCGGGGTCGATTGTTGCTTATGGTGAGGAGCCGGATCGCCTTGCGTGGGCTGTGGGGGATGCGTCGAATGCTTATGGTGAGTTTGTGAAGGTTTATCGTCGCTGGGTAGCGTTTTTGCCGGATCGGGGGGCTGTGCTGGTGGATGAGGTGGAAACGACGGGCAGTGAGATTTCGCTGAGGTATCATGCCCGGGCGGAGTTTGACGTGACCGAGGGTGAGGCTGGTCCGGTGTTCCAGGTGAAAAACGGGCAAGCTGCTTTGCGCGGTACGGTGTTGGCCGCGGATGCGACTACGAGCCAGACGGACAAGTATCCGTTGCCGCTGCATGATGGGATTAAGCGCCGTTATGATGAGTGGCACCTGCGGGTGGATGTTCCGTTGACGACGGGTTCCATTGGTGAGCAGGCGGGGGATCGGAAGTATGTTGTGACTTTCCTGGAAGTTGGGAAGGGTGAAATGCCAGCGGGGGGCGATTATGGTTTGGAAGAGCGGGATGGCCGGCTGTTGATCAGCAAGACGGAGAACGGCCGGAAGGTGATTGACCTGGAGATTAATCGCTCGGAGCCGGGGGTTGTGCGTCGGGATGAGGTGGCTCCGTAGGAGACTGAGGAGGGGGCTTGGGCATGAGCTGGCTTCCGTAGAGGAACCCGCAGTGCTCAAGCTCCCAGTTGCGGGCGTCTATTTCGAGGGGGTGATTCCAGTATCCCCGCAGACCCAGCAGGATATAGTATACAGGAAGGAAGAAGGGGCCGAGAACCCAATATTGCATGGAATGGCGGCCTTCGTGGATTCGAAGGTTGTGGCATGGGGGGCTGGTGTAGAGGACGGTGTCTCCGAGGGTGAAGGCGGATATTTTCAGGCGACGGCAACACCAGCGGACTGGACCGCTTTTGAGCAGGATTTCGATGGTGGTTCCGTTGCGTTGCCATTGGGCTGATCCGACGAGGCCGAGGATGATTCCGAGGAGGGTGTTTGGGAAGGCCCAGATGTGACCGAGCCAGCGAAGCCATTGTCGATTCCTCTGGAAGTGTGGGGATTTCGTGGTCATGTAAGGTATTATTATGGATCAGAGTGAAAGCTCATTCCCTGCGGAGGCAGGTAATATGCCGGTGGCGTGTGTGATTGTGGCGGGGGGCAGCGGGTCGCGCTGCGGCGGGACGTTGCCTAAACAATATTGCGATTTGGCGGGGGAGCCGGTGCTGTCGCATACGGTGCGGTTTTTTGATAATCATGCGGCGGTGGATATGCTGGTAATTGTAGTGGCGTCGGATATGATGGATCGAGCGAGGGATATTGTGGGGGGGATGGTTACTCAGAAGCCGGTGAGGATTGTGGCGGGGGGAGTGCGTCGGCAGGATAGTGTGCTGGCGGGGGTGCGGGCTGTTGAGCAGGAGGGGTCGCGGGTGATGATTCATGATGGTGCGCGGCCGTTTCCGCCGGAGAATCTTGAGGCAGGACTGGAGATGCTGGAGGGATTGTCACAGGAGGGTGGGAGACCTTGCGGGGTGGTGTTTGGGATGCCGGCGACGGATAGTATTAAGCGGGTGGGAGAAGGGGAGAGGGTGCTGGAGACGGTTTCGCGGCATGATTTATGGGCGGTGCAGACGCCGCAGATTTTTCATGCGGGGGCGTTGATTGAGGCTTTGGAACATTGTGACGCGGTGGGGGCGGAGGTGACGGATGATGCTTCGGCGTTTGAACATAAGGGGTGGCGGGTGCATTTGATTTTAGGGACGCGGACTAATATTAAGATCACGTATGGGGAAGATTTTATGGTGGCTGAGGCCATATTGCGTTCCAGAAGCAGTGATGATGTTCGGTTGCGCGCAGAAAGGTGATGTTGGTAAATGGCGTTGAAGAATGATGGTGATACCAGGCCGGAGTATCGGTTTGGGATGGGTTATGATGTGCATCGGCTGGTGGAGGGGCGACCGCTGATCCTGGGTGGGGTGAAGATTGATCATGAACTGGGGCTTGATGGGCATTCGGATGCGGATGCGTTGCTGCATGCGATTACGGATGCGATCCTGGGGGCGGTTGCCTTGGGGGATATTGGTCAGCATTTTCAGAATACGGATCCACGGTGGAAGGATTGCGACAGTGGGGTTTTTGTGAAAGAGGCGGTGAGGCTGGCGGGGGAGAAGGGGTATGGCATTTCGAATGTGGATGCGCTGATTATGGCGGAGCGGCCGAAGATGGCGCCGATCATTGTGGAGATGCGGGAAAAAATTGCGGATACGCTGGGGATTTCGGTGGAATATGTGAGTGTGAAAGCGGGGACGAATGAGACGATGGGTTTTGTGGGGCGTGAGGAAGGGATTGCGTGTCATGCGGTGGTGGGGCTGAGGTTGATGGGGTGAAAAAGGTTGGGTCGGGCTGCGAATAAGGCTTTGGCGGCTGGGTAAGAAAGCCCCGTGCGGGTTTTTCCCGTTATGCTGGCGAGTGGCGCAATTGGCAGCGCATCTGACTCTGACTCAGAGGGTTCTAGGTTCGAATCCTAGCTCGCCAGCCATTTTTATTTGTTTGAAAATTTTAACGGACTGTGTTGAACAAAGGGCGTTTTTCGGATTATTAGTCCATGGTTTAGCCAGTTTGGAAGGAATACGAAGAAATGCCAGTTCCACGCCGGCGCCACTCTCCTGCTCGTCGGGATAAGCGGCGCGCCAATCATAAGATGACTGCCCTTCAGGGTTATAGCGATTGCTCGAATTGTGCTCAGCCACGCCTGTCTCACCAGGTGTGCCCGAGCTGCGGTGAGTTTAAGGGTCGCTTTTACGGTAAGCAGAAAGAAGACAAAGAGTAGGTTATCTTTTGTCTGGTGCTTCCCTGCCCGTGGGAAGAATTTGGTCGCCCGATTGCTGGAAGGTTTGATTCCAGGCGGGCGGCTTTTCTTTTGTGGGCGTTTGGGTGGTGGCGGGGTTTCGTTATGTTTTGCGCTTCCGGAGTGTAGGGGGCGCGGCCAAGTTCGTGGAATTGTAGTTTTTTAATTATGGCGAGTCGATTTAGCAAACTTAGACAGCAGGTTCGAGACCGGCGGCTTATGCGGCGTCATGGCCCGGTTAAGGTGGCCCTTGACGTGATGGGGTCTGAGGTGGGCGTGGATGAGATGCTGCTGGGGGCTATGGAAGCTATTGAGCAGTTGCCGCTGGTGTCGGTGGTGTGTGTGGGGGATGAGGGGCAGATTGATGGGGCTATGCGGCGGCTTAAGATTTCTCATCCGCGGCTGACAATGTGTCATGCGTCAGACGTGATTGGAATGGCGGAAAAGCCGCATCATGCGGTGAAGAAGGCTGACAGCAGTATTGCTGTGGCGGCGCGGCTTGTGAAGGAGGGGGAGGCGCAGGCGGTGGTTTCTCCGGGTAATACGGGGGCGACTATGGCGGTGTGCATGCTTTTATGGCGGCGGCTGAAGGGGATTTCGCGGCCGGCTATTGCGACGGTTTTGCCTCATCCGAAGCGTCCTTGTCTGTTGCTGGATGTGGGGGCTAATGTGGATTGCAAGGGGCGCAATCTTTTGCATTTTGGTTTGATGGGGAGTACGTATGCGCGGCTGGTGCTGCATCGGCGTAGGCCGCGTGTGGGGGTTTTGTCGAACGGGGAAGAGGATGGCAAGGGGACGGAGCTGGTGAAGGATGCGGCGGAGTTGCTTCGGGCTTCCAATTTGAATTTTGCCGGGAACGCGGAGGGCCGTGATTTGATGAACGGCACTTTTGATGTGGTGGTTTGTGACGGCTTTGTGGGGAATGTGGTGCTGAAGTTTGGGGAGGCTCTGGCTGAGTTTGTGATGGCGAACCTGAAGGAAGAGGTGCGGCGGAGCGTGATTTCGCAGGCGGGCGCTTTGGCGATGCTGCCGGCATTGCAGCGCTTTCGGAAGCAGGTGGATCATGCGGAGTATGGTGGTGCGCCGCTGTTGGGTTTGAATGGGGTATGTATTATTTGTCACGGTTCGTCGCGGGCGAAGGCTATAAGAAATGCTATCCGGGTTGCGAGCGAACAGGTGTCTTTAAAGGTTAATGAACATATCCTTGCAGCACTGGATGAAAATACGGGGACGGAGTCGGGGCCGGAGTCGGGTGCGCCGACTTCGAGCTGATTGGTTGTCCTCAAATAATTTGCATAGCCGCTGGTTAAAACTTACCTTGTGGTAAAATTTGTCGTTACAATACATGGTCTATAGTTGGGTGCCTGATCGAGGCGGATTTTTCTATGCCGATCGGGGAGTCGTTTTGAAAGGAAGTGAAAGACGGGTATGCTAAAAGGTGTGCTTAGTAAGGTATTTGGTAACAAGCAATCTCGTGATATGCGGCGGATTCGCCCAATCATTGATGAGATCAATGCTTATTTCGAAGAGTACCACAGCCTTTCTGACGACGAACTAAGGGGTAAAACGGCGGAGTTTAAGGCTCGGCTGGCGGATGGCGAGACTCTGGATGATCTTTTGCCGGAGGCGTTTGCGACGGTCAAAGAGGTGTGTTTGCGGCATAAGGGCAAGAGCTGGTCTGCGGCAGGGGTGGACATTACCTGGGACATGGTTCCTTATGATGTGCAGATGGCGGGCGGTATTGCTTTGCATGAAGGCAAGATCGCTGAGATGGCTACTGGTGAGGGTAAGACGCTGGTGGCTGTGGCGCCGCTTTATTTGAATGCGCTGGCGGGACGGGGGGCTCACCTTATTACGGTGAACG
>CAYUGQ010000013.1:0-38881 GCA_964444305.1 uncultured Candidatus Sumerlaeota bacterium | reverse complement strand
GTTTTCGGTATAGTTAAAGGCTTCATCGGGGTAGGTGAGCACCATGCGCAGGGTCTGGGAGGTGTGGCTGCTGCTTTGGGGAGAGATGATGTGGGCGCGTTCGCTGCGCAGGGCTGCCAGCAGGAGGCTTTTGTCTGCGCTGATGCCACGGACGGAGAGCAGATGATGGAAGATGGTTCGGAGGTCCTGGGCGGTGCGGGAGAGAGGAGCGACATCTGTGAGGGCAACTATGGTTTCAGATTTGAGGTTGATGCCGTGTTCGCTGCGGAGGTGATGGGCTATAACGTCGGTCGATGACGTTTCGTCAGCTCCGGCGAGGTAGGCTACGAGCTTGTCTATACGCTGGTGGATGTTTCGGTCGGCGGTGGGGCTGACGACAAAGACTTTCTGGTGATTGGCCTGTAGGCGACGTTTTTGGATGTCGGCCTGGATGGTATCCGGAACGGAGATGGAGTATGGCGTTATGACTTCGTTGTAGGGCCAGGGGGAGCCGGCGCGGGGCACGGTGATGCTCTGGAAGATGTTTGGGGCGATGCAGATCGTCAGGACGACAAAGACGAAGAGAATGCTCAGCCATGCGCCGACGGCTTCCCGGCGTTTGGTATCGTGCTCTACGCGGCTGGCTGGCAGGTTTGACGCGACGGGCTCGAGGCGTTTGGCCAGTTTACGCTGACGAAAGTTGCTCATAGGAGAAAGGACTATGCGAAGAGTGTGACAGCGGGCTCAAGGGTTATCATGCGTCGCCCCCCGGCTGAATGCTTTGATCGATCGGGATGGCGGAAACAGGGCGTTTAGAATCGTCGTTGCCGGCGGGCCATTGAGACTCGGCGGCTTCCAGGGGAAGTTCTTCCTGCATGGCGCGTGCTTCGGCCTGCTCGTAGGCGCGGATGATTTTCTGAACAAGTTCATGGCGGACGACATCGCTCTGGTCGAACTGGACGAATTCGATTCCCTGCACTTCTGAGAGAACGCGGCGGACGTGGACGAGGCCGCTTTCTTTGTTGCTGGGGAGATCGACTTGAGTCACATCGCCGGTGATTACGGCTTTGCTGTCATAGCCGAGACGGGTGAGAAACATTTTCATCTGTTCGATGGTGGTGTTCTGGCCTTCATCGAGGATGACAAAGCTGCTGTTGAGGGTGCGGCCTCTCATGAAAGCCAGGGGGGCCACTTCGACGACGTTGTTTTCAAGAAGAAGGCGGACGCGCTCGGGCTCCATCATGTCGTGAAGAGCGTCATAGAGAGGGCGGACAAAGGGGTCAAACTTTGCCATGATGTCGCCGGGGAGGAAGCCAAGTTTTTCGCCAGCTTCGACGGCGGGACGGACGAGAACGATTCGGCCGACTTCGTTGGCCACGAGGGCGCTTACGGCCATAGCCATGGCAAGGTAGGTTTTGCCGGTGCCGGCGGGGCCGATGCCAAAGACGATGTCGCTACGGCGGATGGCGTCGAGGTAGCGCTTTTGGGTGGCGGTCATGGGGGTGATGGTACGCTTGCCGCGGGGGATCTGGACGCGGTCTGAGTAAACCCGCTCCATTTCCTGACGGCCTTCGGTCCGAATGCCGTGCATGGCGGTGCGCATCTGGCGGCTGGATAATCCGCCTTGTTTGCGGCTGAATTGTACGAGGTCTTTAATCAGTTTTACGGCTTGGTCAACTTCTTCGGACTGGCCGATAACCTTAATAGTATTACCGCGTGGGATGACTTTGACGGTGAACTGGGTTTCGATTTCGCGCAGCCGCTCGTCACTTTTGCGGGTGAAGTCCAGCATTTCATCTTGAGAAAGCTCAATGACCTGCTCTGTGGTCTGGCTCAATAGGTGTTTTGTCTCCTCCGGACTTTGCATTCAAAATTTGGCACGGTGGCATTGCAGAGTCCATAAGAAATTACCGTAGGGGCGAGATGCAATTCACAGGGCCTTTAACGGGGATGTGGAGGCTGCCGGGCGGGGGCAGGGCCTGGGGTGTTTAGCTCTGAACACTTAGTGCCGGCTCGTTGTGCTTGTGGAGGGAGAACCAGAAACAGGCACCGCCTTCAGGATTGTTGCGTGCGCCGATTTCGCCTTCGTGGAGGTCAATCAGTTTTTTGCAGATGGCGAGGCCGAGTCCGCTGCTCGTTTCGTTGCCGGTGGGACGGCGGCTGAGTTTGCCGAACTGAACGAAGACGCGTTCGAGATCCTGGGGGGAGAGCCCGGGGCCGTCATCGCGGACAATGAAGTCGATTTTGCGGCTGCGGCAGTGGACTTCGACTGTGACTTTTCCGGACGCGGATATAAATTTCAGGGCATTACCAACGAGATTCTGAACGACTTGCTCAAGACGGGCAGAGTCGCCGAGGATGATGGCTTCTTGTTCCGGGGTACAGTTTTCGAATTCCAGGGTGATTTGCTTTTCGGCGGCATAGGGCTGGAAATTTTCGACCACCCGGTTGCCGAGATCGGCGAGGTTAAGGGCTTGCTGGTTGAGTTTAAGATGACCATCTTCAACGGCCTGAAAATCCAGAAAGTCTGCGATGATCTTTTGCATGTTCTTGGCGTGCTGGCCGATTTTGTCGACCATTTCCATGGCTTCTTCGGTCATGGGTGCGCCGACCGGGACCTTGGACGAAATCAGGTAGGCCTGACATACGATGACGAAGAGCGGGTTTTTGAGGTCATGGCTGGCCATTCCCAGGAATTCGTCTTTAAGTTGAAAGAGGTGTTTCAGTTTAAGGTGCGTATCGACCCGGGCGAGGAGCACGGCGAAATCGATGGGTTTGGTGACGTAATCATTGGCGCCGAGGTTTAGGGCGGCGACAATGTCTTCGCTCTGGGTTTTTGCCGTAGCCATGATGACAGGCAACTCGGCGGTGCTGTGTCGTTTTCGAACCTGTTCAAGAACTTCAAGACCGGACATGCCGGGCATCATGATGTCGAGCAGGATCAGGTCAAACGATTCGTTCTCGATCTGTTCCAGGGCTTCGAAACCATCCGAAGCCATCATTACCTCAAACCCTCTGCGCTGGAGACGCCGGCTGAGCATTTCGCGGTTTAGGTCGTTGTCATCGACTACCAGTAGTCGACCCGCCAACTGTTTCATCCGGTCCTTCCTTCCTGGTTAGATTCTCGATTTTTTCAAGAAGTCGATTGAGATGGATTGGCTTTGTTTCGTATTCGTCACAGCCGACTTCAAATGCGCGCTGACGATCTTCTGCCATGGCGTGCGCGCTGAGGCCAATGACAGGGATGTGGCTGGTGGAGGTGTTTGTTTTAAGGTTGCGAGTTGCATCCCAGCCGTCCATTACGGGCAAACTCATGTCCATGAGAATTATGTCGGGTTGTACTTCACCGGCTTTTTCAAGACTTTGCAAACCGTCAGATGCCACGATGATTTCATAACCGAGTCGTCCAAGACGCCGCTTAAGCATGTCCATGTTAAGCTCGTTGTCTTCTACGAGTAGAATTCTTAGCAATTCCCACCGCCCTGTAAAATGCAGATGTATCTGCATCTGATCACAAGTTATCGCTGCAGGGGGCTGAAATTCCCCCTTTGTATTGATTAAGGGGGTCCGCCCCTCTGATAGCGGACACCGTCAGGAAATGGCACGGGGGTTGCCTTATTCATGGATAAGTTACAAGAAAGGAATTCAGAACGATGCTTAAATGGGCTATTATATTCGCAGTGCTTGCATTGGTTTCAGGCCTTCTTGGTTTTACGGGTATGGCAGGAGCTTTTGCCACCGTAGCTCAGGTGCTCTTTGTCCTGTTCCTGATCCTTGTGGTGGTGTTTGCCATCATGGGTTTCACGGCAGCCAAAAAGGTATTCTAAAGACTCAGAACGATTCTGGCCGGCGTGAGGCAAGCCGGGCGGGATTCTGTCAGGGAGTGATTCCTTTAAACAGATCACCGTCGCGGAAGATTGTCTCCCGCCGGTCGGGTCCGACTGAGATAAAGTCAATTTTTGCCTGCATGAGATCTTCGATCCGCTGAACATAGTTCTTCGCGGCTTCGGGGAATTCGTCAAAATTACGGACGTTGCTCAGGTTGGTTTTCCAGCCGGGCAGCGTTTCGTAGACGGGTTCCGCGCCGGTGTTTTCATCCAGGCCAAATGGCAGGATATCGACGCGCTCGCCTTTGATCATATAGTGGGTGCAGATTTTAATTTCGTCCAATTGATCAAGAACATCCAGCTTCATTAGGGCCAGATTAGTGATGCCTCCAATCTGCAGGCTTCGGCGCATGGGTACGCAATCGAACCAGCCACAACGGCGGGAACGTCCTGTGGTGGAACCAAATTCACCGCCCCATTTGCGCAGGTTTTCGCCGATCTCGTTGTCGAGTTCGGTGGGGAATGGGCCTGCGCCTACGCGAGTGCTGTAGGCCTTGACGACACCGACTACTTTGTCCACGGCCCGCGGATTGACACCGAGGCCTGTGCAGACGCCGCCAGGGGCGGGGCTGGAACTGGTGACGAAGGGGTAGGTCCCGAAATCGACGTCCAGCAGGATTCCCTGGGCGCCTTCCGCGAGAACTTTTTTGCCATCTTTGAGGGCGTCATTAATGAGGGTGACGGAATCTGTGAGGAGGGGCAGGAGGACGTCCCGGTTCTGCCAGACTTCTTCGACTACGTCGTCAACGTCCCATGGCTCTTCGCCGTAGCTTTCAAACAGGTGCTGATAGAAGGGGGAGAACTCTCTTACGCGTTCTACAAAGGCGTCCTTATCCCGCAGGCTGAGCATGTGAATGCCGTGGCGGGCGACTTTATCAGCATAGGCGCAACCGATGCCGCGGCCCGTGGTGCCAATTTTATTGGCTCCGCGCCGGGCTTCCATCATGTGGTCAAGCTTGCGGTGGTACGGCATGATCATGTGGGCGTTTTCGCTGATGAGGAGACGACCGTCCCAGTTTACGCCGGCTTCTTCGATCTTTTTGATTTCCTGCACAAGGGCGGCGGGGTCGATGACTACGCCGTTGCCGATAACGCAGGTAATGCCGTCGTGAAGAATGCCGGATGGTATCAGGTGGAGAATTACCTTTTTACCGTCTACGATAACGGTGTGGCCTGCATTGTTACCACCTTGATAACGAGCGACGATGTCTGCGTCATGGGCTAGAAAGTCGATAACTTTCCCTTTTCCCTCATCGCCCCACTGGCAACCGACAATTACGACTAATGGCATACCGCTGTGATCCTGTGCTTTCTTATATATTAAACTTTACCCGGCGGTTCATAGCTGGCGAAAAGCTGCCGGGAGTGGGTGTTGTTGGGCATGGGGGAACGAAACCCTAATGCGCATGGCACCCGAAAAGTATGCAAACAATTAGTCATTCGTGGAAATTCCTTTTTGCAGGAAAAAACCGGCAGCGGGCCAAGGAGCGGGGGCTAAAGTTGAGTATTCCGGCGGGCGGGGCGTAATAAAGGGGCGTTAGCCTAGAAGTTTACCCGGGAGATGCTTCCTTACCATGTACATTAGCCGTAAAGTGGAATTTTGCGCCAGTCATCGTCTGCACAGCCCTGCGCTGTCGGATGAGGAAAATCGGGCGTTGTATGGTCGTTGTAATAACCCTAGCGGTCATGGCCATAACTATGTGCTGGAAGTTACGATCTCCGGGCCCGTGGATCGCACGTCGGGTATGGTCATGGATCTGAAGGCTTTGAAGGACCTCCTGGTGCGGGAAATTGTGGATCGGGTTGATCACAAGAATCTTAATGTGGATGTGGATTTTCTGCGGGGGGTGATTCCTACGGCGGAGAACATCGTGGCGAGTTTTTGGGAACTGGTGGAAAACAAGCTGCCGGTGAACTGTCGCCTGTATGAGATGCGCTTGTGGGAGACAGACCAAAACGTTGCTATTTATCGTGGGGAAGGTGTGGAAATCCACCGCTTTGAGTAAGGTGGATTTCTGATTTATGCACCCTCGCGCTCTTCAGAAACTCTGGACGAAATCCAAAGGAAATTTGCCTCACCTGGATCAGGCTGGCTTTGAGGCAATAGCTGCGGCTAATGTGGAACTGCAGGATGTGGAGGGGGTCCATTACTGGGGAATTGTGGATCGTCCGGTGCGTTACCGGGGGCATTCGCTGCTCCATTGTTATAATTTCGGGAATACGTCGGTCAAGTTTCCCTGGCAGGCTCAGCTTGTGAACTTTGGGCGGTCGCTGCCGGTGCGTGTGGTTAGCAGTGGGACGATTCGAGTGAGAGAGCCCGGCAATGCGCTGCTGGATCAATTTGCACGGCCATTCCTGGTGTTTGGTTTTGAGGCGGATGCGGCTGCGGCGGATTTGATTGAGCAGGGGATGATCCTGACAGATGGGGAGCCGATGAATCAACATCGGGAATTCCTAGTGGCGATTCCAGGGGGAAAGCCTGCGCCGGTGACTGATGGGGTGCTTTTCTATTATATGATGAAGCGGGTGCCGTTTACGGTGGAGGCGGCGGACCACTGGGTGGCGCCGGGGGCGTCGTCCGGGGTGCCGGCTTTTCGGATGAAGCTGCAGTTTCCGATGCTGCTGGAGCCGGGGTGGCCGGTGCTGCTTTTGGAGAAGGATCACTGGGTGTGGGGTATTGTGGTGCAATGACCCGGATTTATCTGGATCAGTGTGCGAGCACGGCTGCGGCGCCGGAAGTGATTCATGCCATGACGGCAGCGCTGCAGGAGGCGGGGAATCCGTCCAGTATTCACAGGGAAGGTCAGCGCGCGGCGCGGCTTTTAAATGAAGCGCGGGAGTCGGTGGCCGAGTCCATAGGGGCGCGCCCGGCGGAGATAGTATTTTGCGGGTCCGGTACGGAAGCAAACAACCTGGCCATTGGCGGGACGATTTCGCGGAGTATTCGAGAGCGGGGCCGGGCCCGTGTAGTGACGTCTGCGGTGGAACATGCCAGCGTGAGGGTGAGGCTGGACTGGGAAAAGCGCATTCATGGGGATCGGCTGGAGATTGTTTTCATTGGTGTGGACGATCAGGGGGCGCTGGATTTTGAGGCGCTGGCGCGGGCTGTTGATGGCGAAACGACGCTGGTGGCTTTGTTGCTGGTCAACAACGAGACCGGGGTGCTGCAGAGCCTTGATGCTCTGAAACAGATTAAGTTGAAGCATCCGACGGTGCCATGGCTTTTGGACGTGGTTCAGGGGCAGGGTCGGTTCCTGATGGATGTCCGGCTGTTGCCCTTTGAGATGCTGTCGTTCTCGGCGCATAAGATTTATGGTCCGCCGGGAATGGGGGCGCTCTATGTGAGGGGCGGGACGGAGCTGGATCCTCTGGTGTTTGGAGGAGCGCAGGAAAAGTACCGTCATGCGGGAACGGAGAACCTTGCGGGGATTGTGGGATTTGCGGAGGCGGTAAATCTGCTGATGCCGCCGGGGAATATTAACCGTCACCTGGCGGAGCTTGAGAAGGTCTTTCTGGAAGAATTGCAGAAGGGGGAGATCCAGTTTCAATTCAACGGGCCGGCGGAAGCATTGGGGGATCCGGGGTCAGGCGCGGGCGGCCGGCTGCCGGGATTTTTAAATTTATCGTTTGATGGAGTGGCCGATCGAGGTGATCTGCAGATTGCGCTGGATCTGGCCGGGGTTGCGCTGAGCAGTACGTCGGCATGTCATAGCGGAGTGGCTGAGGAAAGTCATGTGCTGCGGGCAATGGGGATTGAAGGGAAGCGGCTTTCGGGAGCTGTGCGTGTTTTGTTTAGTCGTTATCATGATCGAGAAATTGCCCGCCGGGCGGGTGAAATCGTGGCGTCAACCGTGAGGCGAATGCGAAGCTTGGCCTAAAGAGCGGGCGGGCATTCGGAGAGCATTAGTTAAAGATCCTGCCGGGGGGAGCGGGCGAGGGGGCGTGGCTTGATTTTGGCTTTTGGCAGAGCCATGGATAACTGGGCGTGCTCAGCATGAAAACGCTGTTTCTTATTAATTCGTCGCGCCGGGAGGTGGGGCCGGATGATGCTTTTTTGGATGAGCTGCGCCTGTTAATGGACGGGTCTGGACTGGATTATAAATTCGCTGTCACGGACAGTTTGGAGGAGAGTGACTGTTTGATCAGTGAAGGGCTGGAGAGGGGGATTGAGGCGCTCTGGATTGGTGGCGGTGACGGGAGTTTAAATTATGCGCTGAACCGGATTTACGGGCGAAATGTGGCCGTGGGGATTGTTCCGATGGGGACGGTGAATGCGCTGGCTCAGGCTGTGGGGGTGCCCCTGACGCCAGTGGACGCTGTGCGCTATTTGCTTCAGGCGCAACCGGTTAAAATGGATGTGGGCTTGATCCGCTATGAGGGTATTGAACGCTATTTTTTTACTTATGCAACGATGGGAATTCATGCGGCAATGTTTCATAATGTGGATGCCGGTATGAAAAAGCGGTGGGGGAAACTGGCTTTCTGGGAGAGTGCGGCGCGGACTGTCTGGAAGAAAGGGCGTCTACCGCGGCTGCTTCTGGAGATGGAGCCAGCGAAAGAACATGGGACAATAGTGAGAGACTATGCGTACTCTTTTACGCTGAGCAACGTGGCCAACTATTCCGGTTTTGCTTCGTTTACGGATGAGTCTCCCGCATCGCCGGGGTACTTTGAACTGCACAGTTTCCGGCGCAACCGGATCAAGCCGATGGCAATATGGCTGGCAACGCTAAGGCTGTTTGGGAAAGACCGGGCGAGGCCGATGGACGGTGTGGAGATTCGGAACGTGCGGCGGGTTGTGGTGAGGAGTCACCGGGGGATATCGGTACAGGTGGATGGAGAGCCAGTCAGGCCAAAGCCCCGGCAGGTGGAGTTTGATTGCATTGCCGGCGGAGCCCAGTTGCTGTTACGGCCGTCTGATGCGCTGAACCTGACAATTCCTTAAATGAAGTTTGCTGGATTTAGAAGAAAAGGCTTGCAAGTGATTCCTTGTGTGTTGTTTAAGCAAAGGAGTGTCGCGCGGCGTGTGGAAGATCAATACGCATGAAGAAGCGTGCATGCGGCGCTTAAGCTGCAATGTTTTATTCAGTACCCCAAGTAGTAGCACTACAGGTGTTGTTTGGAGCGGTTCTTGCTTGAAGCCGATGCGACCTGGGCGGTACGTCTCCCCCGCGCGGGCGCTTCTGGAACAGGCTAACGATGAAGACCGGAGCCGGGGATGGTCTTGTCGGCGTTGCCTGATTATTGCAGTATGACAGGAAGGGAATCACAGGATGGACATTCACGTCCGGAACAAGAGCAAGCACAACATCATCACGACTCACAGGCTGAAGAAGATCACACAGAATGTATTAAAGCTGGTCCTGGAAGAGAAGGGCCGCAACACTGCCGAGATTTCTGTGGTATATGTTGATGATGGTGAGATGCGGAATCTTAACCGTAACTATCGTGGGATCAACAAATCCACTGATGTGCTTGCCTTTCCGATGAACGAAGGGCGGTTTGCTGCTATCAACCCTGACCTGCTTGGTGATATTGTTATCTCTGTCCCGCGGACTCAGCTTCAGGCTGAGCAGCATGGGCACTCACTGGAGCGGGAACTTACCACACTTCTAATCCACGGTCTGTTGCACCTTATGGGCTATGACCATGAGACGGACAAGGAAGAAGCTGCCATGAAGGAGCTTGAGGTGGAGTATATGATGCTGGTTGAGGAAGAACTTAGTATCGCGTAAGAGAGACGGCGGGCTTCTGGCCTGCGCGCGACATTATTTCTCAGCGGCATAGCTGATTTGCCCGGAATGTCACAGTTGGCATTCCGGGCAGTTTTTTATGGTGGGTGTTCGCTTTTTTATTGCTTAGAACAAATGTTCTTGTTTTGGAAAATTCATCAGCTTGAAAGGAGAAGTATGATGTCGGTAAAACCCATTCCTCAAGGGTATAGCCATGTGTCGCCTTACCTGCTTACGGATAAGGCGGACGAGGTTTATGAGTTCATCCTGAAGACTTTTAATGCGGTGGACCGCGGGGTGATGCGGATGCCTGACGGCACGCTGGCTCATGGGGAGATCAAGATCGGCGATACGGTGATTATGGTCAGTTCAAGTACGGACCAGTATCCAGCCCTGAAATCCATGGTACATGTTTACGTGGAGAATTCAGGCGAGACGGTGGCGCGGGCCCTGGCCAGCGGAGGCGTGGAAGTACGGCCGGTTGAATTGCAATTTTACGGTGACCGGGCAGGGGAAGTGAAAGACCCGGGCGGCAATTCGTGGTGGATTGCGACCCGGGTCGAGAATGTCAGTGATGAAGAGCAGGAGCGTCGTATGAAAGAAGCCAGGGGTTAACTGGCGGCCAGCCGCGCTTTCAGCTTTTCGTATTCCGGCTTTTGGGCCTGAACCCAGCGGTAATAGTCGGCGTTCTCCAGTTTCGCTGCCGCGGCTTCGTCCACGATTACCGTGGCCGTGCGGTGTAGCTGGAGGGCGCTGGCAGTGATGTGGGCGGTTACGGGCCCTTCCACGAGAGCTTTGACGACATCGGCCTTGTGATCGCCTGATGCCAGCAGGAGCAGGCGGCGGGCGTCCATGATGGTGGCCACACCCATGGTGATGGAGAAACGGGGGACTTCGTCTTCATTGCCGTCGAAAAAGAGGCGGGCGTTGTCTTTGATGGTCTGCTCGGTGAGAGCTTTTACGCGGGTGCGGCTGGAGAGGGAACTGGCGGGTTCGTTAAAACCGATATGTCCATCGCCCCCGACGCCGAGAAGCTGGAGGTCAATGCCGCCGGCAGCACGGATTTTTTCTTCAAAAGCTTCGCATTCCGCCTCCGGATCTTTGGCCATGCCGTTGGGGAGATTGACGTTTTCGCGCTTGATGTTGATGTGGTTAAACAGGCGATCGTGCATGAACCAGTAATAGCTCTGGTTGTGCTCGCGGGGAAGGCCAAGGTATTCATCGAGGTTGAATGTGCGGATGCCGGAAAAATCCAGGTCGCCTGCTTCGTAGGCTTCGACCAGGAGCTTGTAGGTATCTTCCGGGGTACTGCCGGTAGCGAGCCCGAGCACGCTGTCAGGCTTTGTGCGTACCTGTTCTGCGATAATGCTGCTGGCACGTTCAGCCAGCTCAATTTTGTCTTTTACAATGATGACTTCCATGACGTGTGGAGAGTTCCTTTTGATTTATGATGTTGGAATTTAAAAGGGGGGTGTCAGGATTTCCCGGAGGGGGCGTTGATGGTTTGCTGGACCTTTTGGAGATAGGTTCCGAGGCAGGCCATGGGATAGGCCATGCTGTAGCCGCCGGTGAGCATCTCGCGGAGCCATTTGATCCAGGGAAGCTTATAGCCTTTTCCGGGAGCGGCGGGGTGTCTTACGCGGATAAAGCCGGATTTTGCTCCGCTGAGGTAATCGTCCGGCGTGGTGAATTCATTCTGTTCGAGAGTGGGCATGAGGATGTCGGTAAAAAAGGCGTGTCCGTTAACCATCAGATGAATCTGGAGGGTTCCGCTGTTAATGGTTTCCAGCAGTTCGGGGGTCATCCAGCTTTCGCAGGCAGCCTGAGGAGCGATAGGGGGCTCCATCGTCTGGGCAGCCTTAATCTCGAAGATCATGGGGGGGTGAGTGCCGTCGATCAGTTCAACGGCTTTGGCGCGGGCGACCTTGTGGGCCTCAGGGGATCGGCTGCGGATCCGGTCTTCCGGAACAAACATGTACACAAGGCCTGCGTCAAACTGTCCCAGTGTGATGGCATTTGTGTCGAGGGCTTCCTGAGTGAAAGCGTAGTAAAGGGGACGATAGGGAGCGAGGGCTCCGATGCCAGGATTTGCGGCGGCGATTTGCTCGGCATTGGCCGCCAGAAACTCGCTAACATGGGCGAAGTCATAGAAAATTACTTGTCCGTTGCTCATAAGTTGTAGGTACCTTTTGATTGGCACGGATTCGGTATGTGTTCGATCGCCCAATGGAGCGCGCATTCATGTCTCATCTGGTTGAAGCTATGGATGCCGTGGAAAAAACTTCACGAAAGGGAGTCCAGTGGGCTTGACAACAGGTATTGATGAAAGTGAGCACCGTTTAGTACCGGTGAAATAAGGTATTTCTATGGAAGGATTTCCTCATTGAGAAAACAACTCGTCAGCGGCAAGAAACTTCTGTTGTTTGTGGATACGGGAGATAACTGCCGGTGCCCCCTGGCCATTGGCTATCTGAGCAAACTTCTGGCGCAGCGGAACATTAACTATATTGAACTGCGCCATATGGGTGTGATGACCCCGAATGATTTGCTGCCCACCCCGGAGGTGGTTCAGCTTTTGAAGGAGGAGGGGGTAGACATTCGTTATCACCGGAGTCGGCCGATTAATCCGGATTTGATTCGTCAGGCTGACCTGGTGTTGGGCTTTACGGCCATTCACGTGCAGACGTGTTTGCGCAAGGTGCCCGAGAGCAAGGGGAAAGTGCATCTGCTGAAGCAGTATGTTGGCCTTGGCCATACGGGTGATCAGATCCATGATCCCATGGGCTCGACCATGGAAATCTTTAAAAAATATTTTAGCGAGATCAAGCAGGCGCTGCACAAGCTGATGGAGATGGAATTTATCACTGAGCCGCCTGAGCCACAGGAAATGTTGATCGCTCCCTCGCGGTCAAAAGCTAAATCCGAAGAAGAGGAAGAAGAGGCTGCGCCGTCGAAGTCGAAGGGCAAAGCGGCTGCGGTTAAGGAAGAAGCTCCGGCCCGTCGCCGGAAGGCCGCGGCGAGCGACGTCGAAGACGATGAAGCTGAAGCGGAAGTGGAAGCGAAGCCGGCCCCTAAAAAGCGGGCAGCAGCCAAGGTGAAAGCGGCGGCCGAGGACGAGGCCGAAGAAAAACCGGCCAAGAAGACTGCTGCGGCTGAGAAGAAAACTGCGGCGAAGGCCCCAAAGACAGCGACAGCCGGCAAGGCCAAAGCTGCGAAGGAGCCCGACGCAAAGGAACCTGCGGCGAAGACCAAAACGGCGAAAGCAGCGGCGGACAAGCCAGCGGCAAAGGCGGCCCCTGCGGCCAAAACCGCAACGGCGAAAAAGACCAGTGCGGCAAAGAAAGAAGAACCCGCAGAAAAGAAAACTGCTGCTAAGGCGGCCAAGGCTGAGCCTGCTGCCAAGGCCCCGGCCAAGAAAACGGCGACCGCAAAGAAGCCTGCAGCAACATCAACCAAATCTAAAAAATAAGACCAGCAAGAGGGTAATGAGATATGAAGTACCTTAAATACTCTGTGGTGTGTATGAGTCTGTTGGCGGCAGTGCCCGGAGTGATGCAGGCTCAGCCTGTAGCAGCGATGGAAAATGCAGCGCCTCAGGAACGCATTGCTGTAATGAAAATTAACGGCAAGGTTGTCCATGACGATGCGTTAACCTCGCTGTCTGACCAGATTGCTCAGTTTGAAACTGGTTTTCCGCCGGAAGGCCCTGAGCTTTTAGACGAGTTTGTGTTTACGAATCTGGCGGATCAGATCCCTACCACTGCCAGCATTCCGGCCCTTCCGGAGCCTAGCTCGACTCCCTGGTTTAGCAACGTCATGGCCCGAAGCCACTTGAAGAGCA
Organism: uncultured Candidatus Sumerlaeota bacterium; assembly: GCA_964444305.1. Lineage (GTDB taxonomy): Bacteria > Sumerlaeota > Sumerlaeia > Sumerlaeales > Sumerlaeaceae > JAKFFN01. Next base: position 25,442 of record CAYUGQ010000013.1, on the reverse strand, counting down.
AGCTGCGGGAAAAGCTGAACCGGGAAATTGAAGTGCCCCGGGAAGAGCTGGAGGCGTGGTATGAGCAGAACAAGACCACCTATCAGCGCCCGGAAGAAGTCTATGCGTGGCATATCTTCCAGGAAACCAGCGAAGAAAGCGAAACCAGCTCTCCTGAAAAGGTTCGGGAGCGTCTGTCTCAGGTAAAGAGCCAGATTGATTCCGGGACATCATTCTCGCTTGCGGCTGAACAGCACTCTGAAGCAGCCAGCAAAGATAAGGGCGGTTTGATCGGTCGGATTCGTCCACGGCAGCCGATCGGTCCTCTCAACAAGCCAATGAACCTCGAACTGGAACAGGTGTTTTTCCAGTTGTCTGTGGGTCAGGTGAGCGATGTGGTAGAAACCCGCCATGGCATGCACTTGCTTTATATTTCGGACAAGAAAACAACCGTAACCCCGACAGTGGATGACCTCCTGACGAGCGGGATTTTGCCTGGAACTCTTGCGCAGAGCAAAGTGACCAGCGCCGTCGCGGCTTTGTCGGAAGACATCAAAGAAAAGTATAATGCGCAGGTGCTTCCGGGTTTTGGAGAAAATGACGAGCTGACGACGGACACTGTCGTATTCCAGATCGGCGAGGATTCGGTCACATTTGGAAATCTGTCCGCGATCTTCGGTGAGCGTTTCATTTCCTATGTTGATCGGATTCGCAATGATCGGGATACCCTGGTAAACTTAATGGAACAGGGTATGCAGGATGAGCTGTCGGTGCGGGCTGCGGTGGAAGCCGGGCTGCTGGATGAACCGGGGGTCCGTCAGACTATCGAAAATCTGGTAAAGCGCGACCGTGCCCTTCAGCGCATTAATGCCATTGTAGAGGCGGAAGCCGTTATTTCTGACGAAGCTGTCCGGGCGAAGTATGAAGAAGTAATTGATCAGTTGCGCCGGCCGGAGCTGGAAGGCTACGTAGTCGTAGTGCATGGTTCGGATGACGAGACGACCGATCCGGCACAGCAGGCTCGGGTGCAGGAGCAGGCGACGGTTCAGGCTCAGCGTTTGTTGGCTCAGATGGAAGGTGGGGATCTGCAGGCAGTGAAGAGCTTTATTGATGCTCAGTCTGACATTAATGCCACGATTGAACCGGTTACCCGCCATGTGGTAAACCAGGCGACGTCCCCCCTTGCGCAGAATTTTGATCGGGCCGCAGCCACGGTGGCCTCCGCTACCGGAGTGAGCCAGCCAGTGCCTGCGGGCAATGATGTTATCGTTGCGAAAGTGGAAGGTCGCCATCCGGGTGAGCCGGTTCCGCTGGAAGAGGTGGCTGATCGGATTCGGGCATTGCTGACTAATGAAAAGCGCCTGGCCGTGCGGCAGAGTCTGGTGCAGCGGGCGGTTGAAGCGGGGCTGGTGGAGTTTCTGCCCGGTGCCGACCACTACCGGGGGCCACAGCCGGATCCACGCGAAAATGAATCGCCCTCGGCCAACGATGACGAGACGACTTCAGGGCAGTAACCTGCGCAACAAATGAAGTTGTTAAATAACTGACAGATTGAGTCTCAGGCTGCGGACGTTTGGTTCGCAGCCTGATTCTTTTTGCAGCATGTTTTTTTGCCGAATTATTGAATAGGGTGTGGCCGGCAACGTAATGAAGGCCGGTGCACAAGGTTTATTTTGGTTTTCGCATGAGAACTGTTATGGGCCGGGTTCACTGCAAAAAGTCCATATCTGCGGCGTTTAACGCGCAGAGAGATGCCGGATCCCCTCGACCGGTATCTTTTTCACCTGAATTGACCCGAGGTATCGGGGTTAAAGAAGACGAGGGCGACTTCGACACCGTTCTGATGGATCGGAAGGGTGCTGCCGGGCAAAGCGCGGCAGGAACTTACGCGGCGCCGCGGGCGCTGCCGGTCTCGAATGAGCCTTTCTTTTCTCTTTCTCGTGAATTTTGGAGTTTTGCGGCGTAAGCCTTTCTGCCTGCGGGCAGTTTGGAACTGCGTTTTGTTTAACAGGTTTGGGTGCGGCCCGCGTTACTGCAGCGGATGGCATCCTTGCCGGGCTGGGCGAAGGCGGTCGTGTCATACCTATTGGCGGTTGGTGTGGGGCGACGGTTGACGCTGGCGCGGTTTCAATTTGCAGTAAAAGATCAGGTTGTACCATTTTTGGAGGATCAAAAATAAAGGGCTATGGCCAAAGAGAAATTCGAACGTAATAAGCCGCACTTAAACGTTGGCACAATTGGTCACATTGACCACGGTAAAACGACCCTCACCGCTGCAATCACGAAGACGCAGGCAGACGCCGGTCTCGGGCAGGTGATGGATTATGATCAGATTGACAAGGCGCCTGAAGAACGCGCCCGTGGTATCACAATCGCCACCTCGCACGTGGAATACGAGAGCGTAAACCGCCACTATGCTCACGTTGACTGTCCGGGTCACGCCGACTACGTTAAGAACATGATCACCGGTGCTGCGCAGATGGACGGCGCAATCCTGGTTGTTGCGGCTACTGACGGCCCCATGCCTCAGACCCGTGAGCATATCCTCCTGGCCCGCCAGGTAGGTGTGCCTTACATCGTGGTCTTCCTGAACAAGTGTGATCAGGTTGACGACGGCGAACTGCTCGACCTGGTTGAGCTGGAAGTTCGTGAACTGCTTTCCAAGTATGAATTCCCTGGCGACGATACACCGATCATCCGCGGCAGTGCTCTTGCAGCTCTGAACGGTGAAGATGGTGAGTATGGCCGTCCGGCTATCGCAAAGCTGATGGAAGCTCTGGATACATATATTCCTGAGCCTGAGCGTGCGACGGACAAAACCTTCCTGATGCCGGTTGAAGACGTATTCTCGATCTCTGGTCGTGGTACGGTGGCAACAGGTCGTATTGAGCGCGGAATCATCAACGTTGGTGACAACGTGGACATCGTCGGCATCCAGGAAGCAACCCGCAAGTCGGTTGTGACGGGTGTTGAAATGTTCCGCAAGCTTCTCGATCAGGGTGTGGCTGGCGACAACGTCGGTCTGCTTCTGCGCGGTGTTGAGCGTACGGACATTGAGCGCGGCCAGGTTATCGCCAAGCCGGGCTCGATTACCCCTCACAAGAAGTTTAAGGCTCAGATTTACGTGCTGGCTAAAGACGAAGGTGGCCGTCACACGCCATTCTTTAAGGGCTACCGCCCTCAGTTCTACTTCCGTACGACGGACGTGACCGGTGTGGTTACGCTGCCTGAGGGTGTAGAAATGGTTATGCCTGGTGACAGCCTGAACGTCGAGGTTGATCTGATCAACCCGATCGCCATGGAGAAGGAGCTTCGCTTCGCTATCCGTGAAGGTGGCCGTACCGTTGGCGCCGGTGTTGTGAACGAGATCGTCGAATAACAGAAGGATACTGGGAGCCGTCAGCCGGTTTCGGCTGGCGGCTTTTCCCTGGAGTGAATTATGGCCGGACAAAGAATCAGGATTAATTTGAACGCGTTTGATTACCGCCTGCTTGATGCGAGTGTGCAGGAGATCGTGGACACGGCAAAGCGTACCGGTGCCCGTATTGCGGGGCCGATTCCATTGCCGACCAGGATTCGGAAGTATACGGTTCTGCGCTCGCCCCATGTGGATAAGAAAAGTCGCGAGCAATTTGAAGTGCGGCGTCACAAGCGGCTGGTCGACATTGTCGATCCGACGCAAAAAACGCTGGACGCACTAACCGAGCTGGATCTTCCGGCTGGTGTGCATGTGGAAATCAAACTGACATAAGTCTGCTGTTTTGCAGGGAGTGCTGAGGCGGAGCTTAGGCGAGCCTCTCTCCCGTGGAGATGAAAGAATGCCTCTCGGATTATTGGGAAAAAAGCTGGGTATGTCCCAGATCTTCGACCAGGATGGAAAGCTGGTGCCGGTTACGTATATACAGGCCGGTCCGTGTTACGTCGTGCAGCGTAAAACTGCTGCGTCTGACGGCTATGATGCTATCCAGGTTGGATTTGAAGAGAAAAAGGAAAAGAACGTGAACCGCCCGCAGGCTGGCCATTTGAAAAAGGCTGGCGTGCCGATGCTGCGGCATATCCGTGAGTTTCGCCTGAATGGCGATGCGAGCTCGGATTCTCTGCCGGAAGTGGGCGCTACGCTGGATGTGAACCTGTTTAAAGAGGGTGACCATATTGACGTGGTGGGTGTTTCGAAGGGGCGTGGGTTTACCTCTCCGATCAAGCGCTGGAATACGGCGCGTGGTCCTGAGAGCCACGGTTCCATGTATCACCGTCGTGCGGGGTCGCAGGGTGCTTCGGCGTCTCCGTCCAGAGTTTGGAAGAACAAGCCGGGGGCTGGTCAGCATGGCAATTCTCGGTCCGCTGTCCTTAACCTGGTGGTGGTCAAGGCGGACCCCGAAAAGAATCTTTTGATTGTACGAGGCAGTGTGCCCGGTCATAACAACAGTTTTGTCGTGATCCGTCCAACCATTCGCGGCAAGAAGGCGGCACGTCAGCTTCAGTTACAGGCTGCTTCAGCGGATCGGGCTAAGAGCACGAAGGCTGTTAACCCGCTGAAGGCTTCGAAGAAGGGTGGCAAGTAAGTATCATGGCAACATTAACCATTCGTGACCCAAAGGGTGCTGAAGCGGGAACTGTGGATGTGAGCGATGCGGTGTTTGGCGTTGAGCCGAATCCCCACGCAGTCCGTCAGACCCTGCTGGCCTACCAGGCGAATCAGCGTCAGGGTACTCATTCAACCAAAACCCGTGCGTTTGTGCGGGGTGGTGGGGCGAAGCCCTGGAAGCAGAAGGGGACCGGCCGTGCGCGTCAGGGCTCTATTCGTGCTCCGCAATGGCGTGGTGGTGCGGTGATCTTCGGACCCCAGCCTCGTGACTACACGCAGAAGGTGAACAAGAAGGTTCGCCGTCTTGCGCTCTACTCTGCGCTGAGCGATCTTCGCCGTCTTGAGAAGATTACAGTTCTAAAGGATTTCGCTCTGGACAAGCCCAGCACGAAGGCGTTCATCGCCTTGCTGGAGGCGCTTAAGGTGGATACCGCCCGCCGGGTTCTGGTGCTGGTTTCCAACTATGATGACAACCTCGCCAAGTCCGCTCGTAACCTGGGCACTGTGATTGTCTCTGACATTCGGAACATTAACATTTACAATCTGCTAACGTGTGATCATCTGGTGGCTACGCCTGAGACGCTTCAAGCACTTGAGAAGCAGATTACGGAGGCGGAATCCGCATGAAATCCCCCTATATGATAATCACCCGTCCATTGTTGACGGAAAAAGCGATGATCTTGCGGGATCGTGACCAGAACCCTGAGTATGTGTTCAAGGTTGCCCGCAAGGCTAACAAAATCGAGATCGCCCGTGCCATTGAAGCGCTGTTTAACGTGGAAGTGGATAAGGTGAACACGGTTGTGATGAAAGGCAAACTGCGCCGTCAGGGCCGCTTTGCCGGACGTCAGGCTGATTGGAAGAAAGCTTACGTGATCCTGAAGGAAGGGCACAAGCTGGGCGACCTGTAATCAGGGCCGTGTGTTTGAGGAACGAGGAATACGATGCCAGTAAAAACATTTAAACCGACAACGCCAAGCCGCCGGCATATGAGTGTATCCAGCTTTGCTGAAGTCACTCGGAGCAAGCCGGAAGAGAGCCTTCTGGCGCCATTGCGCAGAACCGGTGGGCGTAATAACCGGGGTCGCATCACCAGCCGTTGGATTGGTGGCGGTCACAAGCGTCAGTACCGTATCATTGATTTCAAGCGAAACAAGGATGGTATTCCGGCGAAGGTCGTCTCTGTTGAGTATGATCCAAACCGGACAGCACGTATCGCGCTGTTGCAATATGCTGACGGTGAGAAGCGCTACATCCTGGCTCCGGCAGCTCTAAAGGTCGGCGCTACGGTCATGAGTGGTGAAACCGCTGAGATTCATCCGGGAAACTGCCTGAAACTGCGTAATATCCCTGTAGGCTCGGTGATTCATAACATTGAGCTGCGTCCGGGCAAGGGCGCTCAGATGGTTCGCAGTGCTGGCAACAGCGCTCAGCTGCTGGCCCGTGAGGGTGAGTATGCGACGATCCGTCTGGGGTCTGGTGAGGTTCGCCTGGTGCACCGTGAATGCCGTGCCACGCTGGGTCAAATCGGCAATGCCGAGCATGAGAACATCCAGGTTGGTAAGGCTGGTCGCAGCCGCTGGCTGGGCAAGCGCCCGGAAGTTCGCGGTGTGGCCATGAACCCGATCGATCACCCGCACGGTGGTGGTGAGGGCAAGACCTCCGGCGGTCGTCATCCTTCGTCCCCCTGGGGCTGGCTGACCAAGGGATATCGCACGCGTAAAAAGAAAAATCAGTCGAACAAGTTTATTATCAAGCGGAGGAACCAGAGATAATATGCCACGCAGTATATCTAAGGGAGCCTTTGTGGAAGAACGTCTTCTGGCACGAGTTGAAACCGCTCAGTCCAGTGGCGACCGCAAGGTTATCAAGACGTGGAGCCGCGCTTCCATGATCGTGCCGGACATGGTCGGTCTGACCATTGCAGTGCACAACGGGAAGCAGTTCCTCCCGGTGTTTATTAACGAAAATATGGTGGGCCATAAGCTGGGTGAGTTTGCCCCGTCCCGCCTGTTCAAGACCCATGGTGGCAAAACCGCCAAGGCGACGAGGTAAGAGCTGAGAAATGTCTAAGCCAAAACGTGAAAAGAACTATGATGCGGCTGCAGAAGCGAGGCTTCGCAACGCCAGAATGCCGGCTCGTAAGGCGCGGCTGGTGTGTGATCTTATCCGCGGTAAGCGGGTGGGCGATGCTTTGGGCCTGCTGCAGTTGACGCATAAGCCGAGTGCCTGCCCCGATGTAATGAATCTGCTGAAGAGCGCGCGGAGCAATGCGGAAGCCAAAGGGTTCTCTAACCCTGATGACCTGGTGGTGGGGACTGTCTTTGTTGACGGCGCTGCCATGATGAAGCGGATGCGTGCTGCGCCAATGGGCCGGGGCGTGCGTGTGCGGAAAAGAACCTGCCACATCACCATCCGGCTGAATGAAATTTAAGGGACCGAGAGATTAAATGGGACAGAAAGTACATCCGATAGCGTTTCGCCTTGGCGTAATTAAGCAGTGGGAGAGCCGTTGGTACTTCGATAAGAAGACCTATAAGGAAAATCTCCACGAGGACCTCGCGCTTCGCAAAGACATCAAGGCTCGGTTCTATCACGCTGGTATTTCGCGAATTGACATCGAGCGGGCAACCACTCGTTGCAAGATCACCATCCACACTGCCCGGCCAGGCATCATCATTGGCCGCAAGGGTGCTGAGATCGACAACCTTCGCCGGACCCTCGAAGCTCGTACCGGCAAACAGGTCATCATCAACATTGAAGAGATCAAGAAGCCGGACCTGGTGGCTCAGCTTGTGGCGGAGAACATCGGCAGCCAGTTGATGCGCCGTATCGGCTTTCGTCGTGCGATGAAGAAGACGGTTCTGGCAAGCATCAAGGCCGGCGCCCAGGGAATCAAAATTCAGTGCGGCGGCCGCCTCGGTGGTGCTGAAATCGCCCGCAGTGAGTGGTACCGCGAGGGCCGAGTTCCTCTGCACACGATTCGCGCTGATATCGACTATGGTTTTGCAGAAGCGAAAACGAAGTTTGGTATCATCGGCGTCAAGGTCTGGATCTTTAAGGGCGAAGTTTTTGAAGACGTGATGAAGCCCGACACAGAAAGAGCCAAAGTCGGGGCTTAATGCCACCGACGATTGGCTGCGGAGATCGAAGTTATGGTACGCTTGGCACAGGATGAAAAGGCACAGGTAAAGATTATCACTGCGGGTGACGAAATCGCCCTCGAGCAGAAGTTAAACAAATACCTGGAAGAAACGGCCGATCATCAGGCGCTGGAGGATCTGAAGATTAATCAGATCGAGTATCATTCCCGGACCGGCACTGTAGATTTTGCTCTGATGGCGGTGCTTGTCATGAGAGTGAGTAAGTAAAAAGAGAGTTTTGAGGTTCGTCTCCGGGCGAACAAGTTACCAGGACGGATAACGAAAGATGCTATTACCGAAGCGAGTAAAACATAGGAAGGTTCAGAAGGGGCGTCGCCGCGGCAAGGCGTACCGCGGAAGCGATCTCTCCTATGGCCAATTTGGGCTGCAGGCCCTTGAAGTGGGATGGATTACGAACCGCCAGATTGAGGCGGCCCGTGTCGCCATTAACCGTCACGTTAAACGTGGTGGCAAACTCTGGATCACTATTTTCCCTGACAAGCCGCTGACTGTTAAGCCAGCTGAGACGCGCATGGGTAAGGGCAAAGGTAACCCGGAGCATTGGGTGGCCGTGGTTAAGCCTGGACGTATTATGTTCGAGTTTGAAGGCGTGGCGGAAGAACTGGCACGCGAGGCTCTGAGCCGCGCTGCTTATAAACTGCCAATCAAAACTCGCTTTATCAAGCGCGAGGATGGTGGACAATAATTATGAAAAGCGCAGAGCTGAGAAAACTAGACCTGGATGAATTGAAGGGTCAGTTGGAATCAACGGAAGCGCAGCTCCAGAAGCTGCGGTTCCGGGTTGCCAATGAAGAAGAAAAGAACGCGGCAGCCATTCGGAATCATCGTCGTGATCGGGCCCGGATTATCCAGGTGATCGCGGAAAAGAATCGCGAACAGAGCCCGGCGAGCTAGGGGCAGAGGACTAAAGTATGGAAAACACTCAGAATACAGAAGCATCAGCAGAAGCGCGGGGTCAGCGCAAAACCCGCGTCGGTAAGGTCGTCAGCAGCAAGATGAACAAGACCATCGTGGTGGCCATTGTACGGATGGTGAAACATCCCCTGTACAAGAAATACATCAAGCGTACCACGAAGCTGTATGCTCACGACGAACAGAATGACGCCCGTGAAGGCGACACCGTTCGCGTAGTGGAAACCCGCCCGCTCAGCAAAACAAAATGCTGGCGCGTGCAGGAAGTTATCGATCGGGCTAAGTAATTTGTCCTGGTAAGCTGTATGCCAACAGGCTGCATGCGGTCCTGGTGCACAGATCTAGAGAAACGACACGTTTTTTAAGGAACAGACGGAAATGATTCAGGAATATACAGTACTGGATGTGGCGGATAACAGTGGCGCCAAAAAGATTCGGTGCTTCAAGGTTTTAGGCGGCTCCGGTCGTCGGTATGCCCGGATTGGCGATATCATCGTCGCCAGTGTGCGTGAGGCTTCGGCCGATGGCACCGTGAAGAAGAACTCCGTGGTGAAAGCCGTGGTCGTGCGCACTGCTAAAGAGGTGGGTCGCGATGACGGTTCCTACGTTAAGTTTGATGGCAATGCTGCTGTGATCATCAATAACAACAATGAGCCGGTCGGCACCCGTATCTTCGGAGCGGTGGGACGCGAGCTGCGCAGGAAAAACTTTATGAAGATCATCTCTCTGGCGCCCGAAGTGGTGTAATAACCGGAATGGTCTGAGGAATAGGAAACGATGTCGCTAAGAATTAAGAAAGACGACAAGGTAAAGGTGATTGCAGGGAAGGACAAAGGCACTGTCGCTAAAGTGCTGGCGATTCTACCCGAAAAGAACCGGGCTGTCGTTGAAAATGTAAACATGGTGAAGCGCCACATGCGGGCCCGCAGTGCTGAACAGCGTGGGGGCATCATGGAGCGTGAAGCCTCGATCCATATGTCTAACCTGTTGCTGTATTGTGACAGCTGCAAAAAGGGCGTGCGTTTCGGCACCCAGGTTCAGGACGATGGCTCCAAGAATCGCGTTTGCAAGAAGTGTGGAGGCAAGCTGTAATTTTGCAGCTCGCCTCGAAGAAATTACCCCAGGGTGGACGTACAACGCCGTCGCCCAAATTAGGATCCAGGTAATAGAAGACAATGTCAGAAACAATCGATAAACCAAAAGCCGGCACGTTGCCGGAAGGCTATACTCCGGCAATGCGCCTGAAATATCGTGACGAAGTGGCCAAGGCAATGATGGAGCGCTTTGGCTATGCCAACGTGAATCAGATCCCGCGCATTGAGAAGATCGTCGTGAACATGGGTGTAGGCGAGGCCAGCCGTGAGATTAAAGTGCTGGAAGCTGCTGAGCGTGAACTGGCTCAGATCACCGGCCAGAAGGCAAAGCGTACTCTGGCCAAGAAGTCGATTTCTACCTTTAAGCTGCGCGAGGGAATGCCGGTCGGCTGTTTTGTTACCTTGCGTGGCAACATGATGTTTGAGTTTATGGAGCGCCTGATCAAGGTGGCAATCCCGCGTATTCGTGACTTCCGCGGTCTGCCCACGGGCAGCTTTGATGGTCGTGGAAACCACTCCATGGGTATCCGTGAGCACCTGATTTTTATGGAACTTGATTTTAATAAGGTGACGGCTGTGAAGGGTATGAACATCACCACGGTCACCACTGCTAAAACTGATGAAGAAGCTCGTGAGCTGTTGAAGCTAATGGGCTATCCGTTCCGCGAGAAGTAAGAGAGGATATTGAATGTCAACCTGCGCCAAAGAATACAAATCGCGTGTTGCGCCGAAGTTTAAAAGCCGTCGCATGAACCGCTGCCCCTTGTGTGGCCGCGCCCGGGCTTTTATCCGCGACTTCAACATGTGCCGCATTTGTTTCCGCCAGCTGGCCAGCAAGGGCCACATTCCTGGGGTAACGAAAAGCTCCTGGTAATCTGAAAATGATTTGCCTGGCCATCTGGTGACCCAAAGCCGGATGGCCGGGGTGAATTTTAAAAGTAGCAGAACGGTAGTGTTCGCGCGGGCAATTTGTCCGCAAGGAACAGTCCGGGCGTTAGTCCTGCCGGGGTGCCACACGGTGGCATTCTGGGGATACTGCGCACGATATATAAGAAAGAAGTTTCAAAGAACTCCATGCCAGTTACCGATCCAATAGCCGACATGATCACGCGCATCCGCAATGCGAATACGGCGCGTCATGAAGAAGTTGAGATTCCCTATTCCAAGATTAAATGGGAAATTGCAAAGATTTTGAAGGAAGAGGGCTTCATCAAAGCCTGCTTCTGGAACCCGAAAACCAAGGGTATCAAAAGCCCCATTAAAGTTTATCTGAAGTACGGTGCAGACCGTGAGCGTGTGCTCCATGGACTGAAGCGTATTTCTAAGCCTGGTATTCGCCGGTATGCCTCAGCGCGGGAAATTCCTCGCACTCTGGACGGCCTGGGAATCACCATCGTATCCACCAGCCGGGGACTGTTGACGGATAAGCACTGCCGCATGCAGAACGTGGGCGGCGAGGTCCTTTGCAGCATCTGGTAAGCATGGTGGGAGGCGGCTGCCAACTGTCCGCCAACCATTGTTTCGTTTTTCGTTCAGTTGAGACTTAAAGAGAGAACTTTTAAAAATGAGCCGCATAGGTAAAACTCCTATACCGATGCCCAAGACTGTCACCTTTACGCAGGATAAGAATGAGATCCGCATAAAGGGACCCAAGGGTGAGCTGAGCCTGATCGTTCCGCCCCGGGTATCAGTTACCCAGGCTGAAGGCGAGCTACGCGTTGAGCGTCATGGTGACGACAAACAGGCCCGGGCGTTTCACGGTCTGGTACAGCGCATGGTCAGCAACATGGTTACCGGCGTAACAGAAGGCTTTAAGAAGGAACTGGAAATCCAGGGCGTTGGCTATCGTGCCGCCATGGAAGGCAATCGCCTCAATTTGAGCGTCGGTAAGTCTCACCCGGTTTATTTTGATGCACCAAACGGTATCACGTTCGAGGTGCCCAAGCCGACTTCTATCGTCATCAGTGGCTTTGACAAGCAGGCCGTGGGTCAGATTGCAGCCCAGGTTCGCGCGGCGCGTCCGCCCGAGCCATACAAAGGCAAAGGCATTCGGTACATCGACGAGGTCGTACGTCGTAAAGTTGGTAAATCTGCCGGCAAGTAATTGCGACGCAGAAACAGTTTTTCATACGGGTCTGCCTATTTGCGGCGGATCGATTAAGGAAGAGATTAAATGCTGGACACACGGACACTGGACAGGCGCGAGAAGCGTCATTTGCGAATTCGCAAAAACATCCGCGGCACCGCGGAGCGGCCACGGCTTTCGATTTATAAGAGCCTGAAGCATCTCTATGTGCAGTTGATCGATGATGCCTCAGGGCGCTGCATTCTTTCAGTGACGACAAACACAAAAGAGAACAAAAGCTCCGGGAAGAAGTCTTTCGCAAACGTGGAAGGCGGCAAGCAGATTGGTCGCCTGATTGCTGAAAAGGCCAAAGGTTCCGGTCACGAGTCGGTCGTGTTTGACCGCAGTGGTTATCGGTACCATGGTATTGTTAAAGCAGTAGCGGATGCGGCCCGCGAAGCCGGTTTGAAGTTTTAAAGATTGCAGTTATCATCCGGCTTTGGTGTCGATGCCAGGCTCAAACGGCAGCACGGCAGTCGGGTAAAAGGGAAAAGGTCGAATAGTGAGTCATAACGAACAGGAACCAACGACAGAGGCACCGGTAACGGATGCAACCGCAGTGGCGGATCAGCAGGCAGGTAATGCCGGCGGAGCTGCTCCTGAAGTGGATGCTTACGTCTCGTCATATAAAGCGCCAGAACGCATTGATACAAAGTCGCTTAATCTGAAAGAAGAAGTCATTCAGCTTAACCGTACCGCTAAGGTGGTTAAAGGTGGCCGTCGTTTCAGCTTCGCAGCCCTCGTGGTTGTGGGAGATGGCAACGGCTATGTTGGTGTAGGCTTCGGCAAAGCTAACGAAGTGCCGGAGGCTATCAGCAAGGCTGTTGAGGACGGTAAGAAGAATCTGGTTAAGGTCCCCATGAAGGGCCGCACCATTCCTCATGCCACCATCGGCCGGTTTGGTGCCGGGCGGGTTGTGCTTAAGCCAGCTTCTGCCGGTACCGGACTTATCGCCGGAGCAGGCGTGCGTACCGTGCTGAATCTTGCCGGTATCCACGACATTCTGACCAAGGTGATCGGTACGAACAACAAGATTAACGTGGTTCGCGCTACGGTGGCTGGTCTTGCATCGCTTCACAGCGCTGATGAGATTGCCCGCCTGCGTGGACGTTCGGTGCCGGAGTTGTTTGGTCGCGAGGCTTCATCTCAGCCTGCTGAAGAGCAGCCCCAGTATGATACTTCCGCTTTCAGCGAAGGTAAAGAGGAGCAGTAAGCCATGGCCCAGAAAGTACGCGTCACCTGGACAACCAGCACTATTAACCGGCAGAAGGAACACAAGGGCACTATCAAGGCCCTGGGATTCACCAAGCTGAACCAGACCCGTGAGCATGTGCTCACGCCGCAGATCGAAGGCATGTTGCGGCAGGTTGGCTATCTTTGCAAGATCGAAAAGATCGACTGATCGTCAGCGTTAACTTTTTTTGAAATTGATTTGACAGGTACAAACTACCATGAAAATACATGAACTAGGCAAAGATCCAGGACGTGCGCAGTCGAGAAAGCGCCGTGGCCGTGGCCAGGGCAGCGGACTTGGCAAGACGTCCGGATTTGGACATAAGGGCTCTCAGGCTCGCAGTGGCCGTGGTAAAGGCTACGCCAGCGGCTTTGAGGGCGGCCAGATGCCCCTGATTCGCCGGGTGCCAAAGCGCGGCTTTACAAACATCTTCCGCAAGGAAGTTGAGATTGTAAACCTCGACGTGCTGGATACATTTGACGAAGGTGCGGTGGTGGATATGGATGCGCTTAAAAGCGCAGGCAAAATTCGCAACCGGGCTACCATTGTTAAAGTGCTGGGCAACGGCGAACTAAAACGGAAGTTGACAGTGAAAGCGCATCGCTTCTCAAAGTCAGCTCGTGAAAAGATTGAGGCTGCTGGCGGCACCGTGGAACTGCTGGACTCCGCGGCGACTGCTGAGTAACATTATGGCTTTTACGGCCATGGATATGTAGATGATTTCCGGACGGCCGGGGGTCTGCTGTTAGACCTTCGGCTTGCCCTGTTTAAACGAGGTTAGGATAAGTTGATACGCTCCGTTGGTGCTCTAAATCACATCTGGAAAATTCCGGACCTGAAAAAGAAGGTGCTCTTTACCCTTCTGATTCTCTTTATCTATCGTGTGGCAGCCCACGTCCCGACGCCGTTCGTGGATCGCGAAGCGCTGGCACGTCAGATGGATCAGATGAGGCAGGGAATCGGCGCTAATCTGTTCGCCGTGGTTGACCTCTTCTCGGGTAACGCGTTCCGCCAGGCCAGTGTGCTGGCACTTGGCATTATGCCTTATATCAGCGTCTCGATTATTCTGCAGCTTCTGACAGTCGTGTACCCGAAGCTTCAAAAGTTGCAGCAGGAAGGTGCGCTGGGACAGGCCAAAATCAACCGCCTGACCCGTCAGTTCACCGTTCTCCTCGCTTTATTTCAGGGGCTAGGATTTGGTATCTTCATGTTGAAGGCGCCCGATCCCATGACTTACATGACCGGTTCAAACTCGTGGATATTCCTGTTTACAACCATGATTGCCATGACCGCAGGCACAACATTCCTGATGTGGCTGGGTGAGCGGATTACGGAGAACGGTATAGGTAACGGTATTTCTCTGATCATTGCTGTCGGCATTCTGGCTTCTTTCCCCAGCGATGCTATTTCGCTTGTGACTCAGATCAGTCAAGGCGCTGTGCTTCCGATCTGGGGCATTCTGATTTTGTTCCTTTTCTTTGTTTCGACGGTGGCTATCGTTTTGATCCAGGATGGAACGCGCCGAATCCCCATGCAACATGCTCGCCGAGTAGTGGGCCGCCGTGTGATGGGTGGAAGCGGATCCAGCTATCTACCTTTAAAGGTCAACACCGCAAACGTGATTCCAGTTATTTTCGCTTCTGCAATCCTGGCCTTCCCCGGCTTTATCGCACAGGTTCTACCGGGCGGTTCCGAATCGGGCATGGGTGGAGCTTTTGCTAATTTCTTTGCCATCAGCAGCTCGACCAACCTCTATAACATTCTTGGCCTCGAACAGGGTGGTATCTTTAACGTCCTGAAGGCGGTCAACCCTCACATCGTGACGTTCGCCCTGATGACCGGTTTCTTCTGTTACTTCTATACGGCTGTGACGTTTAACCCGGACGATATCGCCAACAACCTGAAAAAGAGTGGTTCATTTGTGCCCGGCAAACGCCCGGGCCGCCCCACCAGCGAGTACATCGATTATGTTCTGACCCGCATCACCACCTTCGGTGCTTTGTTCCTGGTGACAATCGCAGTTCTTCCCATGGTCTTGCAGGTCGGTTATGATATGCCATACCAGGGTCTGAATTTCGTCGGCGGCACTGGTCTGATCATCGTGGTCGGTGTACTTCTGGACACGCTCAAGCAGATCGAATCCCAATTGCTGATGCGACATTACGAAGGTTTTGCGGCACGGCGCACCAGCGCCAAGTGGCGGTAGAAGGGAATTTAAGACTTTAGAATTATGACACACACTTCAACTAGCACACCAAATAACCCCATGCATATTATCCTTTTCGGACCCCCGGGGTCCGGAAAGGGTACGCAGTCGATTCACCTTGTTAAGACTTACGGCTTTGCTCATATCTCCACCGGTGACATTCTCCGGGAAGAGATTCGCAACGGTTCTGAACTTGGCAAGATAGCAGAAGGTTACATCCAGACCGGCGGCTTGGTCCCCGACAACCATATCGGTGATATGGTAAAAAAAAACTCAATGAACTGAATTCACAGGGCGCCTGCGTCCTGTTTGACGGCTATCCGCGCAATCGCGAACAAGCCGACCAGCTCGATAGAATCTTTGACGAGCTAGGTATGAAACTCTCCGGCGTTATCGCCATCATGGTGGATCCGGAAGCATTAATCACTCGAATTACCTCCCGTCGCACCTGCGGCGCCTGCGGCACGATTATCAATCTCGCCCTGAACCCCGTTGAGAACACTCATAAGTGTCCAAACTGCGGCGGCGAGTTGGTACACCGCAGCGACGATAATGAGGCCACTGTCCGTCGCCGGATTGATGAGTATCATTCTCAATCTGAACCTCTACTGGATCATTACAAATCCCGCCAGTTGCTCCACCCGGTGGAAGGTCTGGGCACCGTAAAGGAAGTTCAGTCTCGCATCGCTTCTGTTCTGGATAAACTCGGCGGAGTGCCTCCATGTCACGACTCTGTTTCTGGTAGCTCCGGGCCATCAGCCGGACAGGATAATCCATGAGCAGACGAATTGAACTAAAGTCCCCCGCTGAGATCGAAAAAATGCGGACTGCCGGCAAGCTGCTGCGGCAGGTGTTTGATGAAGTTGCCAAAATGGTGGCTCCGGGCGTAACGACGGCGCAGATGGACCGGAAAGCTCGTGAACTCATTGAAGGAGCAGGTGCTCGTCCGGCGTTTCTCGGTTACCACGGTTTTCCAGCCACGTTGTGTACTTCTGTCAACGAAGAGGTCGTTCACGGCATACCCAGTAATCGAATCTTGAAAGACGGCGATATTGTCAGCGTGGACTGCGGCCTGGTTCTTAACGGCTTTTATTCCGACACCGCCACCACATTTCCGGTGGGTACAATCTCTGATGAGGCCCAGAAACTTCTTCGAGTCACTGAGGAGTCTCTTTATAAGGCCATCGAGAAAATGATTGTCGGGACGCGCATCGGAACTGTCTCTTATGCCGTACAGGAACATGTGGAAAAAGAAGGCTTCTCCATCGTGCGCGAATACACCGGCCACGGTATCGGCCGCGCCATGCACGAGGCACCCCAGGTGCCGAATTTCGGCAAGCCTGACACCGGCTTCCGCCTGCAGGAAGGTCTTGTTCTGGCTGTGGAGCCTATGGTTAATATTGGGGTTTGGCAGACGGAAACTTTGGACGACGACTGGACTGTGGTCACTGCTGATGGAGCTTACTCGGCTCACTTCGAGCATACAATTGCTGTCACCGCGGACGGTCCGCAGATTTTAACGGCCTGAGTCACTTTGAATATTGACGCCTTTTCCGGTAAATCCCCACAGTTTGCTGGCATCGGCAGATTTGTCATGGGGCTTTGATGGTATGAATACTGCTCCGTTTGGACTTACCATCCGGCCGCACTATGGCACCGCTATCAATTTTTATTAAATGAACTCTGGAGTACTCAACCATGCATTTCAAAATTTTCGCTTTCACCCTTGCCGTAGCGTCTGTTCCCTTTATGGGCTGTGATCGCAGTGAGAGATCTGTCCAGGTGCAGGCCGTGCCCGACTACAGCCAGTATGGTGTCGTAACGGCCCCTCAGACCGGACATTTGCTTGATCAGCCAAATGTGGAAGGCCAGCTTGGCGTAACCACCGAAACCGTAGCTAGTGCCCCCGAAGGCACGGACCGCCTGGGCGACAAACCCGCCGATGCTCCTGCGCAGAATGAAGAGCAAGCTGCGCCTCAGCCTGATGCTACAGCTGAGCCCGCAGTTGCCGAGTAAGTTAACTGTTTAGCCGACGCCGTCGGCAGTCGGACTTAACATATTTTTACAGTCTTGAGGTGGCCCGCAGGAACATCCTGGCGGGCCATTTCGTCATATGTCCCATGAAACTGCTGTTATGCGCAGGGATGGTCTGGCTGGCGCTAACGCCAGGCCAGGCAGTGGCGACTGAGGTCACTGTCGCTGAGAGAATCGAACACATTGGACCGGCCGTCCGCGACCGGATCAAGCCGATGTTTATACGACAACGGGTGGACTATCCGCCCCGGCGGCTGGCTTTTGCCGTGATCAAAGACGAGATGCGCCTCAAAGTTTATGCATCGCAGAGCGAGGAGTCTGATGCTGACGACTGGCGTTTTGTGGCGCAGTATCAGCTTGCCAAGCTCAGCGGGGACTTCGGTCCGAAGCTTCGCAACGGCGACAAGCAGGTGCCTGAGGGAGTGTACCGGATCACCTATCTCCATCCGGCCAGCAAATACTGGCTTTCTCTCGGCCTCAATTACCCCAATACTTTCGACCGCGCCCGGGCCCGGGAAGATGGCCGCCGAAATCTTGGTGGCGACATCATGATCCACGGCTGGTGGTTCAGTGCCGGATGTGTCGCCGTCGGCAATACAGCCGCCGAAGACCTCTTTGTGATGGCCGACGACGTAGGGCAGGACAACGTGAAAATTGTCATTAGTCCGGTAGATTTTCGCAGCCCTCGGGCGGATAATTTCACCCTGAAAGATGGTCCGCGCTGGACTGATAAGCTGTATCGAGAGCTCGACAAAGAATTGGCCCGCCTGGGAACGGATGGCCTGACGACGGATTCCCGCCTTATTGCATACAACGATATCGCCCCTCCGCCGCCGGTGCGCAAAGGTTTGCTTCAGGAACTACTGGATGTCTTTGTCGAAGTAATTGAAACGTCGGCTACGCAAAGCGCAAAAAAGAGCGACTCGAAGTAATACTGACGGCCTGGGGGTCAAATTGCTGAGGCCGCTATTGATCGATATCGGCTGATGGGACATCAGCGGGTTCCAGCGCTTGTTCACGATTGGCAAACTGCTCCAGAAACTCATCAAGCTGCCGCTTGATCTCCACACTTTTCTCGTCTGACAAATCCACGGCAACCACAGCCAGATCCTCATCGGTGCCGGTCTGACGAAAATAGATTGTCTCATTTCCATCATCATCGGTCTCGGTTCGCTGCCATTTTAACACGCCATATTTCATCAGCAGGTGGGCCAGGAAGAACTGCGCCTGGAGATTATCATCGTCCTGCTGTTGAGTGCGCAACAGGCCAAACCAGGCCATAACGCCGGCGTTTCGTTCTTTGCGGCTTTCAATCTTACGCGGCTTGGGAGCCTCACGCCGGGCCATCCAATAACCAAGATAATCCTTCTCGGTCAGTTGATGCCAGCAGTCCGTGCAGAAATCCTCCCGGCGTGGCCCTCCATCGGGTTCGACTTTGGCGGAATCTGTCTTTTCCGCCTTTACAGAGGTCACTTCGGCAGTGTCTGGCGTATCAGCGGCTGGCTCAGACTGGTCCGATCTGCCGGGTTTGCGCGGCGACTTCTGCGTCTCCTCACCGGATTTCAGGATGCTCGGGTGTTTGCCTGCGAAGTTGATCGGTTGCCCGCAATCGGAACAGGTATTGTTGGGCTTCCCTATTTTAAGATACAGATCTTTCTCAGTCACAGCACTCTTCCCGATAATCTCCCTCATTATAGTCAGACAAGGGTTACCACTGGGAGGGGAGGTCTGACTATAAAAATCTGCAGGCCCGTGCAAAAGTTTGGACGGGGATATGTACTGAACGGCTGCCAGTGAAACGAGATACAAGATATGGTTGTGGATAAGATGTTAACAGCTTTGTGGAAACTGTGTGGATAAAAGTGATGCCAATGTTGTTTTTTTCTTGCATAAGAGCAACTGGTTGTGTCGGTACTGCATACCAAGGCTGTATTTTGTAGGTTTGTTGGCGCCAGCCTATGAACTTATCCACAAAGCATCATATATAATTTGGCACCTGGGCGGTACGGCGTCGATCAACCGGTTGACGTTCTCCGATTTTTTCCCCGCAAGGGCTTAACGTACCGCCCACTTTTTTCTCCCACCCCAATAATCATTCTAAGTCCAATTAATTTAATGGTGAATTTGCACAAAAACCATGCATAATTGCCCCAAATGTCTTACGGGGAAAAACCTGCTATTACACAGTCTGAGAGCCCTTTGGGATTAGCCCCAAAAGTCGTGCAATTGCATTTGTATTCGGCTGAATGGCCAGATTTTTATGCAACAGAGATTGAGCGGGTTTCGCTCGCTTTAGCTGATAATTCTGTTCAGGCTGCCCATATCGGAAGCACAGCCGTGCCGTCCATGACGGCCAAGCCCATTATTGATATTTTGCTGGGATACCAGGAAATGGAAGCACGCGATGATATTTGCGAGCGCCTGATGATGCTGGGCTACGAGAACCATGGAGAAAAGGGAGTTCCCGGGCGCTTGTTCTTTTCATTTGGAAGCCCTACTGTTTACCACGTTCATCTGGTGGAATATGATGGGGATATTTGGCGCGGTCATCTCCTGTTCCGTGAGTGCCTTCGCCGTAACTCAGACGTCGCGGCCGACTACATAAAACTAAAAAAAGATCTGGCTCAAAAGTTCCCCGATGACCGCGATTCTTACACGCGAGGGAAAGCGGATTTTATTGAAAAAACGATTTCCGGAGGCTATGCCTCCAATCTGACTAGTTAAATTTTCCAATGAAAGACAGCAGACGCCATGATTCAAACAGGTTTTTGCAGAGTTGCCGTCGGCACAATTCTCCTTCTCTCGGGATTTCTTCTGCCAGCCCTGGCAGGCGCTGCCGATGGGCAAACCACAGCGCCTGTACAGACAGAGGCCCCGGACGCGGCTCAGCCTGCGCCAAATCCGCTCGCGCTGTTTCAGATGCATTATGAAAACCGCGTAAAATCCTTCCGCGAGCAAAATCGGGTTTACCAGAACGTGATTCTCTTGGGGGACAGCATAACTGAGGGGTTCGATGTGGACAAGTATTTCCCGGGGCGCCGCGTGCTGAACCGGGGGATTGGCGCTGATGTGATCGGGAACAATCTGCCCGATACCGACAAGCGCGGGGTTTTGAAGCGGCTGGAGGAGTCAGTGTTTTCCTGTGCTCCCACGGCCCTGTTTGTCCTGATCGGCATAAACGATCTGGGGCAGGGACACTCTCCGGAGGTCATTGAGGCGGGGTATCGTGATCTGCTTCAGGCGATCCGGGACCGGGAACCAGCACTGAAAATTTACGTTCAATCGGTTCTTCCCACCCGTGGAGGTTTTGCTAAACACAAGCAAAACGTGCTGGACGTGAACCGACGGATAAAGGTGCTGGCGGATGAGTTTCAGTGCGAGTATGTGGATCTGCACACCCAGATGGCCGATGACAACGGCGATTTGAAAGCCGAGTTTACAGGCGACGGCCTTCACTTGACAGAGCAGGCGTATCAGGCCTGGCGCGAGGTGGTCAAAGATAAGCTCGGGTGGCAGTAAGCCCGACTTCGTCAGCCCGAGAGAGCTGGGTCAGTGTCGGTTCATACTTGCAATGCTGGCGTTGTTTTTGCTGGTAAGCTCACCGGTTTCTTTTTAGGTTTTGCCGTACTTTTTTGTTGCTTCCCAAACTCCGCTGGGCCTAGGTGCAGAAGTTCGCCTGATTTTTGGAATCACAAAACAGTGTTGAGTGAATTTCTCAAGGGTCATGTGAATATGGGGTTCGCGGAAGTAGCGAGATTGTGAAATAATTCTCAAACTTTTGCTTGCTTCATGTCTCAAGCCGCCCCTATACAGGCAGCTGATCAAAAAAATAATCCCGACTGGGAGCCAGGCTGTAACCTTGCCTCAGATATTTCATAAAAACTCAAACTATCAGGTCAAAACGGCTATCGTGGCCTTTGTCCTGTTCGCTGGCGTAGCATACGCCGCAGCATTCATGTGGTACGGATCCGGTAGCGTGACCGGTGAAGGTAACCACATCGTCCAGCCCGTGCAGTTTACGCACGAACATCACGTTGCGGGCCTGGGGTTGGACTGCCGCTTCTGTCACTTTGACGTCGAGCGGTCAAACTTCGCAACGGTGCCCCCCACCAAGGTCTGTATGTCGTGTCACTCGCAGATGTACACCGAGGAAGAAATGCTTGAGCCGGTGCGCGAAAGCTGGCGGACCGACCAGCCCATTGAATGGGTGCGTGTCCACAATCTTTCGGACTTTGTGTATTTCAATCACAGCGCTCACATCAACAAGGGTATCGGCTGTGCCGAGTGTCATGGTCGCGTCGATCAGATGGGCCTGATTCATCAGGCGGAGAGCCTGACCATGTCGTGGTGTCTACAGTGTCACTTCGACCCAGCCGCCAGTGTGCGTCCTAAAGATCAGATCACAAACATGACCTACCAGCATCCGGAAGCAGTGGATGAGCTGGTGCCCGGGACTCAGATGACTCAAGCCGAACTGGCTGACCATTATAATATACAGAGCAAAGTTAACTGCTCAACCTGCCACCGATGACCGAAGAAAATTTGATGAAGACTTACGATAAGATTCGGGAGCGCGCAGCTTCCGGTAACATGCCTGCCACTTGGCGCAGTGTGGAAGAGCTGGAGGATTCACCAGAGTTTCAGGAAGCCCTGAAGCGTGAATTTCCTTCCCAGGAAGAGAAGTGGGTCGACCCGGTTTCCCGCCGCAGCTTCCTCCAGTTAATGGGTGCTTCGCTCGCTCTTTCCGGTCTGGCCGGCTGTACAGGCTTTACCAAGCCCCGCGAGCATATTTTTCCTTACACCAACCAGCCTGAGCAGATGGTGTTGGGCAAGGCTTTGTTCTTTGCCACCGCTATGCCTTATATGGGCTATGCGTACCCTGTTCTTGCCGAAAGCCATGAAGGTCGCCCGACGAAAATCGAAGGCAACCCGGACCATCCGGACAGCATGGGTTCCGCTTTGGGCTTTGTCCAGGCGAGCGTGCTTGATCTGTATGATCCCGATCGCGCGCAGCTTGTTACCTACCTTCAGGAGGCTCGTGACTGGGGCGATCTGACGGTGGAGCTTGGCAATCAGCTTGGTGGGCTGCAAAATGGCGGCGAAGGACTGGCACTGCTTACCGGTACGGTGACCTCCCCAACGGCCGCTGATATGATTTCGCGCCTGCAGGAGCAGTATCCGAACATGCGCTGGGTGCAGTGGGACCCTGCCGGCCGTGATAACGTACGCGAAGGCGCTCGTCTGGCCTTTGGCGAATATGTTGATACTCACTACAATTTCGATAACGCTGACGTCGTTCTGACGCTGGACTCAGACTTCATGGTGGAGGGGCCAGCGGCCGTTCGTAACTCGAAAGCTTTCGCCCGTCGTCGCCGCGTTCAGGGCAACGGTGAAAACCTTAACCGCTTCTATGCTGTTGAAAGCACCCCGACCAATACTGGCACGCTGGCTGACCACAAGCTGCTGCTGAAGCCGTCTCTGGTAGAGGCTTTTGCCCGGGCACTGGCCGCAGAACTGGGTGTGTCGGCGGCTAATTCGAATCCGAATCCTGCCCTGGCAGGCCATCAGGAGTTTCTGGCGGCGGTGATTGCCGACCTTAACTCCGCAAACGGCCGCGCTGTGGTTGTTGCAGGGGCAGATGCTTCTCCGGCGGTTCATGCTCTGGCCCACGCTATCAACGGAGCCCTGGGCGCTGTCGGAACCGCGGTCACTTACACCGACCCGGTTGAGGCTCGTCCGACGAATCAGCTTGCAGAACTCACTGACCTCACCACCGCGCTTAATGCCGGTCAGGTTGGTGTGCTGGTGGTGCTCGATTCTAACCCTGTTTACTCCGCCCCTGCCGATTTGAATTTTGGCGAAGCCATTCGCAAAGCCTCTTGGCGCGTGTGTCTCAGCAGTCATTTGGATGAGACCGCCGAGCTTTGTCAGTGGCATGTGCCTCAGTCTCATTACCTTGAGTCGTGGGGTGATGTCCGCAGCTCTGATGGTACCGTTAGCATCATACAGCCGCTGATTGCCCCGCTGTTTAACAGCCGCACTCAGTATGATCTCCTTCAGGTTCTCATGGGCGAGTCCGGCCGGACAGCATTTAATTTGGTTCAGGAATACTGGCAGGACAGGACCGAAGGCAATTTTGAAAAGGCCTGGCGTCGCGCTGTTCATGACGGATTTATAGCGGAAACCGCATTGCCAGCCCGGGAAGTTACGGCAAGTGTAGATGCGGCCGCGTTCCCGCAGGCTCCAGCCGCAGACGGCATTGAAATCGCCATTCGCCCGGATCCTTCGGTTCAGGATGGTCGTTTCGCGAACAACGCCTGGCTGCAGGAACTGCCTAAGCCGTTTACGAAAATTACCTGGGACAACGCTGTCCACATGAGCCTGGCTACGGCCCAGAAACTCGGAGTGACCAACGAAGACGTGGTCACCGTCGAAGTTAACGGGCGCTCGATCGAAGGCCCTGTCTTTATCACCATGGGTCACGCTCAAGATTGTGTCACACTTCATCTTGGATATGGACGCCGCAAAAGCGGCCGCGTGGGAATGCAGGAAGATCATTCCCTCTTTACAGCCCGGGGTAACATGGTCGGTATGCCGCGCACGGTTGGCAGCTTGCCCCGCGGTATGGACGTGTACCAGATTTGGCAAAGTGACCAGCCGCGTCTCGGCGCTGTCGCCAAGATTACAAAAGTGGCCGGCAAGACTTACCCTCTGGCCTGCACGCAGCTCCACTTCAGCTTGGATGATAACGGCTTTAGCCCGTCTGAGAACATCCCGGTGTTCGGCAGCGTGTTTCAGCCCATTGTCGACGGCCCCAATGTTCAGCCAAATGCCCGTGGTATCATTCGCCGCGGAACCGTTCAAGATATGCAGAACTTCCTGGCGGCTGAGCAGGAAAAGCAGACGACGGCCGGCGGTGAAAAGGCCCACAAGCCTCACAGCTATGCCGAAAATCTCTGGAAGGGACACCTCTGGGAAGAGGAGGTCGACTTCTATGAGGGCGCTTGGGATTATTCCAAGGGCTACGGCTGGGGCATGACCGTTGACCAGAATGTCTGTAACGGCTGTAACGCATGCGTCATCGCATGTCAGGCAGAAAACAATATTCCCATCGTCGGCAAACTCGACGTGCGCAAGCAGCGCGAAATGCACTGGATGCGTATCGACCAGTATTATTCCGGCGATATTGATAACCCTACTATCACCAACCAGCCAATGATGTGTCAGCACTGTGAAACGGCGCCGTGCGAAGTGGTTTGTCCGGTAGCGGCGACAACTCACAGCTCCGAAGGCATTAACGAAATGACCTACAACCGCTGTGTGGGTACCCGTTTCTGCTCAAACAACTGTCCGTATAAGGTGCGTCGTTTTAACTGGTTCGCATATACGCGCCATGTCTTCTCCAGCCCGCTGGTCAAGATGGTGCAGAACCCGGACGTTACCGTGCGATCCCGTGGTGTTATCGAAAAATGTACGTTCTGCGTGCAGCGGGTTAACAACGCTCGCGTTGAGGCTGAAAACGAAGGTCGTCCAATTCGTGACGGTGAGATCGTGGTGGCCTGCGAAGCAACCTGCCCCACCGACGCCATCGTTTTCGGTAACGTCAATGATCCTAACAGCCGCGTCTCCCGGATTAAAGCCGGAACATTGAATTATGGGGTGTTGACGGACCTTAATACCAAGCCGCGGACAACGTATCTGGCTGTTATTAAAAATCCGAACCCTGAGATTGAGGAAGCCTAGAGAAGATGTCAACTCACGATCCTGCCAACGAAAGACAAAGCGAGGCAATGCGGGCTTATGCCCCGTATGCGCCGGCGCCTATGGTGCTTCCCGGTGAGACTTATGAGTCTGTAACCTCGAAGATCCTGGATATCTGTCTTCGCCGTAAAATATCAAATGGCTGGAAGTTCGGCTTTTTGATCGCTGCCAGCGTCTGGTTTATGATGATGTTCTCCATCGCCTGGCTTCTTTACTGGGGTATCGGTGTCTGGGGTAACAACGTCCCCGTTGCCTGGGCATTTGATATTATTAACTTCGTCTGGTGGATCGGTATCGGTCACGCCGGGACGCTGATCTCGGCAGTTCTGCTGCTTTTCCGTCAGCGGT